>NZ_RZPQ01001101.1:0-1369 GCF_003999135.1 Mesorhizobium sp. M7A.F.Ca.CA.004.06.1.1
ATATCCTGTGTCGCGCGACCGATCGCCTGGGCGTATTTTACCACGGCCTCGCCGACGGCGATCGGCTGGATCGCCACCTTGTGGCCGGGCTCGATCAGCGCACTGGCGACGGCACCGCCCGGCAGCGCGGTGCCGATCTCGATGCGGCCATTGGCGACGGCGACATTGTCGGCGGGGGACAGGAGAATGCAGTTGGAGGCGTTCACGGGCGGTTTCCTGGGTGATCCTGGGTTGCGCGGACGGATTGACACGCGTCTGTTTAGAGATATTGTCTTTTATCGTGAAAAAACAGTTTTGCGTCAATTGTTTTTTCACTGGGGAGTTCCGCATGTCCTTGGTTGTTCCGGGAAGCAATTTCGCTTCTCAGGGCCATGGGAACGTCATATTGCGCTTCAAACCGGCCGCCGCAAGCGACGGCGTGCAACGGGTCAGGGATGTCGAAGAGCAACAACGTCTACAAGGATGCCTACAACCGCTGCCTGCGGCTGCTCGACGAAACGCGCAGCCTGCCTTCGGAGCCGGAACTGGGCACCTTGCTTGGCGTCAGCCGTACGACCGTCCGCACCATTCTTGCGCGCATGGAAGAGACAGGGCTGATCGCCTGGGACAAGCGCGCCAAGACGGTGCTGCGCGAAGCGCGTCCGGACGATTTTTTCCCCGAAGAAGAGACCGACACGCTGGCCGAGATCATCGAACGGTCGTTCATGCGCAGGCTGCTCGCCGGCGGCGCCGAAGCCGGCATGCAGATCAACGAACTCGAACTGGCGCGTGAGATCGGCGTCGGCACCACCAGCGTGCGCGAGTTCCTGATCCGCTTCTCCCGCTTCGGCCTGATCGAGAAGCGCCGCAACAGCCATTGGGTGCTGAAGGGCTTTACGCGCGCCTTCGCGCTGGAGCTGACCGAAATCCGCGAAATGTTCGAACTGCGCTCGGCGGCCGCCTTCACCGCTCTGCCGCAGGACAGCGCGGTCTGGGCCGATCTCGACCGTCTGGAAGACGAGCATCGCCAGCTGGCAAACGAGATCTCCACCCGCTTCAACGAATTCTCCGAGCTGGATGAGCGCTTGCACAGACTCATCCACCGGGCATCGCATAACCGCTTCATCGTCGATTTCTACGATGTCATCGCCATGATCTTCCACTACCACTACCAGTGGAACAAGGCGCAGGAACGCGAACGCAACGAAGTCGCGATCGGCGAGCATCTGGTCTATATCGAGGCGCTGAAATCGCGCGACCTCGGCAAGGTCGACGCCGCCTGCCGCAAGCATCTGAAGTCGGCGCGCCAGACATTGCTGACCTCGATCCCGGAGAGCCGGTCGCTACAAAAATCCTGAGCCGCGCTGAGGCTCAGAGTCTTGTTTCATGC
>NZ_RZPQ01001102.1:0-1364 GCF_003999135.1 Mesorhizobium sp. M7A.F.Ca.CA.004.06.1.1
CGCCGGCCTGGAAAAGGCGATCGGCCTGATGACTCGCCATGGCGCCATCGCCGACACGATCGGACGAGCCCGCCATTTCGGCGAGATCGCCCGCGACGCGCTGGCGCCGCTGGAAGCGACGCCGCAGAAATCGGCGCTGATCGACGTCATCGATTTCTGCATCAGCCGGGTGAACTGAGCGGCGTCACCCGGTTGCCCGCTGCTTCGCCTTTCCCGGCAAAGCGAACGCGGCCAGCAGGCTGACAAAGATGCCCGCCGCCGCCAGCCAGAAGGCGATCTGTATGCCGTCGGCGATCGCGGCCTTCAGTGCATCGCCAGTCAATCCGCCGACATGGCTGTTGGCGATCGCGATCAATGTCGCCATGCCGATCGCGTTGCCGATGTTGAGCGTCGTGCAGGCCATTCCCGAGGCAACGCCCTGTTCGTCGTGTGCCACGCCCGACGCGGCCGCGATCCACATGGCGGTCCAGACG
Organism: Mesorhizobium sp. M7A.F.Ca.CA.004.06.1.1; assembly: GCF_003999135.1. Lineage (NCBI taxonomy): Bacteria > Pseudomonadati > Pseudomonadota > Alphaproteobacteria > Hyphomicrobiales > Phyllobacteriaceae > Mesorhizobium > Mesorhizobium sp. M7A.F.Ca.CA.004.06.1.1. The sequence continues at coordinate 474 of NZ_RZPQ01001102.1, forward strand.
ATGCCCTGTCCGACACCGGAGATGATCAGGCCGGGAACGATGGCGGCATAGCTGCTGTCGGCTGATGCTCCAAGGACCATCAGCGCTGTGCCGGCTGCGCCGACTATCATGCCGCCGACCAGGGTCGAGCGTGTAGAAAAGCGCGTCGCCAGGCGCTCACCGAGCTGCGTGCCGGCGGCGATGGCGATCGACGGCACCAGGAACGCCAGGCCTGTTTGCAGGGCGGTGAAGCCATGTACGGTCTGCAACAGCACGGTCAGGAAATAGGGCAGGGCTCCGAACGTTCCCATGAACAGGAAGGTGATCGTCATGCCGGCGACGAGGCTGCGATTGCGGAACAGCCGCAGCGGCATCAGCGGGTCAGCGCTCTTCGCCTCAATCAGCGCGAAGGCGATAATGAAGATCGCTGCCAGTGCGGCGCTGGCGATGATCGCTGGCGAACCCCAGCCATATTCAGGTCCCTGGACCAGCGTGAAGACCAGCAATGTGGCGCCTGCGGTGACGGTCAGCGCGCCCGGCAGATCGAAGTTGCGGTGCTGGTGCCGCTTGGGATCGCGCGGAATGATGGCAAATGCGGCGATGATGGCGATGCCAGCCAGCAGCACATTGACGTAGAAGACCGACGACCAGCCGAAGGCGCCTGTCAGGATTCCACCGGCCAGTGAGCCAAGGGTAAGGCCGCTCGCGCCGGCACCGCCCCACACCGCCAGCGCCCTGTTGCGTTCCGGTCCTTCGGCAAACAGGCGGTTGATCAGCGAGAGCGTCGCCGGGAACAGGAAAGCGCCGCCGATGCCTTGCACGGCACGCGCAGCGATGATGATTTCCGGCGACCAGGCGAGGCCGCCGACCAGCGACGAAAGCGCATAGAGCCAGAGCGCGAAGATGAAGATG
>NZ_RZPQ01001103.1:0-1364 GCF_003999135.1 Mesorhizobium sp. M7A.F.Ca.CA.004.06.1.1
GTATCGTTCCGAACCATGGCCGCATCGCGCATCTACCATGCGCTGCTGGTCGCCTGCACCGAATATCCCAACCTGCCGCAGAGGAACTGGCTTGTCGGGCCGAAGAACGATGCAGCCCTCGTCCACGACTATCTGCTGAAGAATGTGCCCGACCCCGTGCGCTTCGCGCCGGAAAACGTCACGCTGCTCGCCAAGGATGTCCCCGGCGCCAGTGGCCTGCCGACCCATGCGGCGATCAAGGCTGCATTGGCCGACCTTGCCGCCAAGGTTCAGCGCGACGATTTCGTCTATCTGCATCTGTCCGGTCACGGTGCCCAGCAGCCGCAGATGGTCAAGGGCGACGAGACCGACGGGCTCGACGAGATCTTCCTGCCCGTAGATATCGGCAAATGGATCAACCGTGATGCCGGCGTGCCCAATGCGCTGATCGACAACGAAATCGGCGCGGCACTCGACGCCATCCGCGACAAGGGTGCTTTCGTCTGGGTTGTGTTCGACTGCTGCCATTCCGGAACCGCGACACGCGCCGTCGAGGTCGATGACGAGCTGGAGCGCAAGGTCGAGTTCGCCGACCTGGTCGGCGGCAACGAGTCCGAGCGGGCTGCCGCGATCGAGGCCTATGACGAGGTGATTTCGGTCGCCGGCTCGCGCGGCATCGACGACAATGGCACGCGCAAGCCCGCCTTCACCCTGACGCCGACCGGTGGCGAACCGATCACCAAGGGCAAGCTGGTCGCCTTCTATGCCGCGCAGACGGTGGAGACGACGCCCGAGATGCCGTTGCCCAAGGGCATCGCGGATGCGCCGCGCTTGGGCCTGTTCACCTTCACCATCCTGTCCAAACTGGCCGAGAATCCCAACGTCACCTATCGCCAGCTCGGCCAGGCCGTGCTGCAGCAATATTCGGCCGACAGCCGCACCCGGCCGACACCGCTGTTCGAGGGCGAACTGGATGCCCGCGTCTTCGGCACCGACAAGACCGATGCAGTCATGCAGTGGCCTGTCGTCATCAAGGACGGCGAAGCGACGATCGGCGCCGGACTGCTGCATCGCCTCACCCCCGGCAGCAAGCTCGCCATCCTGCCATCGGCGTTATCGCCGCTGTCCGACGCTGTCGGATTTTTGGAAGTGCAGTCGGCAAAAAACCTGGAAAGCCGCGTCAAGCCGGTCGAGTTCGACAAGAAGCCGGCGCTCAAATTCGCCGACATTCCCGCCAACGCCTATGCGCGGGTGGCGGAGATCGCCGTCGACTATAAGCTCGTCTTGGCGCGGCCGGCCATAGCCAAGGGACTTGAAAAGGAAACCGCTCTGGTCAATTCGGTTCTCGACGAACTGGCCACAGCCAGGGAGACCGGCTTCAACAT
>NZ_RZPQ01001104.1:0-1362 GCF_003999135.1 Mesorhizobium sp. M7A.F.Ca.CA.004.06.1.1
ACCTTGCCGTTCGGATTGCCGACGACTGCAAGCAGGCAGGCGAGGCGCTGGGGTTCGAGATCGATTTCCGCCAGTCGAACCATGAGGGCGACCTTGTCGACTGGATTCAGGAAGCTGGCGACAAGGCTGTCGGCATCGTCATCAATCCGGGCGCCTACAGCCACACCTCGATTGCCATCCACGACGCCATCCGCGCCGTCGCGCCGTTGCCGGTGGCCGAAGTTCATCTTTCCAACATCCATGCGCGGGAACCATTCCGCCACATCTCCATGGTCGCGCCGGTCGCCGTCGGCATGATCTGTGGCTTTGGGCCGCTCGGCTATACGCTGGCGCTACAGGCGCTGGCCGCACGCCTATGACCGGCCAACAAACAGAAGGCTCGAAAATGTCGATAAAGAAGACCGGTGTTGACCAGCAACTGATCCGCGATCTGGCGGGCATACTGAACGACACCAATCTCACCGAGATCGAGGTTGAACTGGGCGACCTGAAGGTGCGCGTCTCGCGGCAGGCGCCGGCTGTTCATGCAATCGCAGCGCCGCAGCAGGCCTATGCGCCGGCAGCAGCGCAAGCTGCCTCCGCAGCTCTGCCCGTTGTGGCAGATATTTCCAAGAACGCAGTCACCTCGCCGATGGTCGGCACCGCCTACCTGGCGCCGTCGCCGGACGCCAAGGCGTTCATCGAAGTCGGCCAGAAGGTCAAGGAAGGCCAGACGCTGCTGATCATCGAAGCGATGAAGACGATGAACCAGATCCCCTCGCCACGTGCCGGCACGGTGACCGCGATCCTTTTCGAGGATTCGCAGCCGGTCGAATATGGCATGCCGCTCGTCGTGATCGAATAGAGCGGGCCTGATGTTTCAGAAGATCCTCATCGCCAATCGCGGCGAAATCGCCCTCCGGGTGCTGCGCGCCTGCAAGGAACTCGGCATCCAGACGGTGGTGGTGCATTCGACCGCCGATGCCGACGCCATGCATGTGCGGCTCGCCGACGAGAGCGTCTGCATCGGTCCGCCGCCATCGCGCGACAGCTATCTCAACATCCATCAGATCGTTGCGGCCTGCGAAATCACCGGCGCCGACGCCGTGCATCCGGGCTACGGCTTCCTGTCGGAGAACGCCAAATTCGCCGACATACTGGCCGCGCACAACATCACCTTCATCGGTCCGTCCGGCGACCATATCCGCATCATGGGCGACAAGATCGAGGCCAAGCGAACCGCCAAGCGCCTCGGCATTCCGGTTGTGCCCGGTTCGGACGGCGCCGTCACCGACCAGAAGGAAGCCAGGCGCATTGCCGCCGAGATCGGCTATCCCGTGATCATCAAGGCATCGGCCGGTGGTGGCGGTCGCGGTATGAAGG
>NZ_RZPQ01001105.1:0-1355 GCF_003999135.1 Mesorhizobium sp. M7A.F.Ca.CA.004.06.1.1
CCACGGCTGCATGCTAAAAGGGAATCTCCAGCCAGATTTCGAGGGAGCGGCCGCATGGAAGGCGAGAGCAAAAAGACGGCACGTTCGGACCTCGACGAAGCCGCCCTCTACTTCCACAAGCACCCAAGGCCGGGAAAACTCGAGATCCAGGCGACCAAGCCGCTCGGCAACCAGCGCGACCTCGCGCTCGCCTATTCGCCTGGTGTCGCCGCCCCTTGCCTGGAAATCCGCGACGATCCGGCGACCGCCGCCGACTACACCGCACGCGCCAATCTGGTCGGCGTCGTCACCAACGGATCGGCGGTGCTCGGCCTCGGCAATATCGGCCCGCTGGCCTCCAAGCCGGTGATGGAAGGCAAGGCCGTCCTGTTCAAGAAGTTCGCCGGTATCGATGTCTTCGACATCGAGATCGACGCGCCGGGGATCGAGCGCATGGTCGAGACGATCTCGGCGCTGGAGCCGACTTTCGGCGGCATCAACCTCGAAGACATCAAGGCACCGGAATGCTTCGAGGTCGAGGAACAGTTGAAGGCGCGCATGAAGATACCGGTGTTCCACGACGACCAGCATGGCACCGCCATCATCGTCGCTGCCGCCGTGCTCAACGGGCTGGAATTCGCCCGAAAAACCATATCGGACATCAAGATCGTCACCTCCGGCGCCGGGGCTGCCGCCCTTGCCTGCCTCAACCTGCTGGTCTCGCTCGGCGCCAAAGTCGAAAACATCTGGGTCACCGACCGTTTCGGCGTTGCCTACAAAGGGCGGACCGACGAGATGGACCGCTGGAAAGACCCTTATGTGAAGGACACCGAGGCGCGCACGCTGGCCGACGTCATATCGGGCGCAGATGTCTTCCTCGGCCTCTCGGCGGCAGGCGTGCTGAAGCCGGAACTGCTTGAGCACATGGCGCCAAAACCGCTGATCCTGGCGCTGGCCAACCCCAATCCGGAGATCATGCCGGAAACGGCGCGTGCGGCGCGTCCCGATGCGATGATCTGCACAGGCAGGTCCGATTTTCCCAATCAGGTCAACAACGTACTGTGTTTTCCTTACATCTTCCGCGGCGCGCTCGACTGTGGTGCCAGCGCTATCAACGAGGAGATGAAGATGGCGGCGGTCCGCGCCATCGCAGCCCTTGCCCGCGAGGAACCTTCAGATGTCGCTGCCCGCGCCTATTCCGGCGAGACGCCGATCTTCGGCCCTGAATTCCTGATCCCTTCGCCCTTCGATCCACGCCTGATCCTGCGCATAGCGCCCGCGGTCGCCAAGGCGGCCTGCGACACCGGTGTCGCGACGCGGCCGATCACCGATTTCGCCGCCTATATCGACAAGCTGAACCGCTTCGTCTTCCGCTC
>NZ_RZPQ01001106.1:0-1355 GCF_003999135.1 Mesorhizobium sp. M7A.F.Ca.CA.004.06.1.1
GGATAACTACTTCTCCGAAACGCCAGCCTCGGCAAAACTCGCCATGCGGGCATGGCACTCCAGCGCCGAGCGGACGATGTTGACGGCGAGGCAGGCGCCGGAGCCTTCGCCGAGCCGCATGCCGAGATCGAGCAGCGGCGGCAGGCCGAGGGCTTCGAGCAGGCCGCGATGGCCCGATTCGGCCGAAACGTGAGCGGCGATTGTGTGGGCGAGGCCGGTTGGGTGCATCTTTGCCAGTGGGGCTGCGGCGGCGGTGCAGACGAAGCCGTCGAGCAGCACGGGGATGCCCAGATGGCGGGCGGCCAGCGTGGCGCCGAAGATGGCGGCGAGTTCGCGGCCGCCAAGCGCGGCAGCGAGAGCGAGCGGGTCAGCAAGGGCGGCGGCGTGACGCTTCAGCCCGGCTTCGATGGCGACCACCTTGCGCTTGAGGCCGGCGTCGTCGACGCCGGTGCCGCGTCCGGTCCATTTTTCAGCACCACCGCCGAACAGGGCAGCCGAAATGGCGGCGGCCGGCGTGGTGTTGCCGATGCCCATTTCGCCGAAGCAGATCAGGTCGAGGTCGTTTGTCACGGCGTCATACCCGGCGGAGACAGCCGCGAGAAATGCCTTGTCGTCCATCGCCGGCACTTGGGTGAAGTCGCCAGTCGGATGGTCGAGATCGAGTGGGATGACATCGAGTTCGGCGCCGGCCATGCGGGCAAGCTGGTTGATGGCGGCGCCGCCGCCGGCGAAATTCGCCACCATCTGCACGGTGACTTCCGAGGGATAGGCCGACACGCCTTGCGCGGTGACGCCATGGTTGCCGGCGAATACGAAAACCTTGACGCGGTCGAGTTTCGGCATGTCGCGGCCCTGCCAGCGCGCCAGCCAGGCGGCGATGGTCTCCAGCCGGCCGAGGCTGCCTTGCGGCTTGGTCAGCGTGTCCTGGCGGCGGGCGACCGCATTGGCCGCGGCATCGCTGCCGGCCGGTAGGTCGAGGCAGGCGGCGCGCAATTCACTAAGGGATTTGAAGGGCATGGGGGCAAAGTCTCCGAAAAGGAATCAGGCCAAGAGAATCAGGCCAGGGGATCAGGAAAGCGCTACGGAAGCGACGAGCAGCACCGCGATCTCGCTTGCCTGCTGCAAGGCGCCGATCGTGTCGCCGGTCTGGCCATCGATCTGGTTGAGGCAAAGGGCGCGGAACGCGGCAAACAGCAGGCCAAGCAGGATCAGCGCGAAGATGGCTCCGCCGAGCCCGAGCAGGAGCAGCGGGATCGCGCCGAGCACGGCGCCGGCGATGGCGGTTTCCTGCGAGACGGTGCCGGCATCGGCCGAGAGGCCATCGACTCGCGCTGGAGGCAAGAGATGCATGAAGG
>NZ_RZPQ01001107.1:0-1353 GCF_003999135.1 Mesorhizobium sp. M7A.F.Ca.CA.004.06.1.1
GAGGACACAGCACAAAGGGCGGCGTACATCGCAACCGGTGTCGAATTTCAATGATTTCGCCAAAGCGTTGGCGGCCGCGCATTTTCCCGTGTTCCTGTTTTCAGGCCACGCCGCCGAAGGCCTGGCATTGGAGATGCTGCAAGGACTGATCGCCGATCTCAATCACAAATCGCGCGCATCCGGCCTTCATCTGCCGGCGAACGAAAGCGGCTGGGGAAGCACGCTCGCCTCGGCCTGGATGACAGGTTTTCCGCTGCGCACCGGCTTTGCGCGCGGTTTCCCGGAATTCGATCCCTGGCGCTGCGATGTGGCTCGCATGATCGCTGCCGGCGAAGCCGACCTGCACCTGCGGATCTCCGCCATAACTGCCCAGCCGAAGGAAAAAAAGCGACGCATGGCGTTGATTGCGTTGACGAAAACGCAAGAGCCGGTTGCCGGCGCCGCAGTCACCATCGCCATCGGCGAAGCTGGGGTCGATCACGATGCGGTTGTCTACTCCAGCCGCACGGGCTCGCTCAGGTCGATCGATGCGCAAGCGGCCTCGCAATTGCCCTCCGCCGCGATGATCATCCGCCTGATCGCTAGCCACGCTTTCGCCGAGCCACTGCCATGCTGACGAAAATCGCCGGCGGCGACATCATCGATCCCGTCAACGGCCGTCTCGGCAAGGGCGACCTTTGGGTCAAGGACGACAAGATCGTTTCGGCGCCGGCGGGAGGGGCGGCCGACCGGATCATCGAAGCCAGCGGCTGCATCGTGATGGCTGGCGCCATCGACATCCACTCCCACATTGGCGGCGGCAATGTGAACACCGCGCGGCTGCTCTTGCCCGAACAGCATGCCGCCCATCAGGCGCGGCCGGCAATGACGCCGCTCTCCAATGCCGGCTGGTCGACGTTCCAGACCGGCTGCCTCTACGCCAAGATGGGCTTTACGACGGTGGTCGAGCCGGCGATGTCGCCGGGAGCGGCGCTTCACACGCATCTCGAACTGGCTGACATCCCGATCATCGACAAGGCAACCCTCGCCATTCTCGGCAATGACGATTTCCTGTTGTCGATGATCCGCGACGACGCCCCCTCGACGAGGATCGAGGACTATGTCGCCTGGACGGTCGCTTCGACGCGAGCGCTTGGGGTCAAGGTGATCAACGCCGGTGCGGCGGCCGCCTTCAAGGAGAACGTCCGCACCTTCTCGCTGGACGATGTCGTGCCTTCCTATGGCGTCAGTTCGCGCAAGATCGTCAAGACGCTGCAGGCCGCCGTCGACAGTCTTGGCCTGCCGCATCCCCTGCATGTCCATTGCAACAATCTGGGCAGCCCCGGATCGGCGGATACGGCGGCTGCCACCAAC
>NZ_RZPQ01001108.1:0-1348 GCF_003999135.1 Mesorhizobium sp. M7A.F.Ca.CA.004.06.1.1
CGATTGCCGTGGTCGCCAATCAGCAACGGCTGACGGCCATCCTCGGCAAGGACGCCACGCCGGAGCAGATCGCCAAGCGCGTCGCCGAGATCCAGAAGATGGTCACGTCCGCTACCGGCCTTGACGAAAAGCGCGGCGACATCATCGACGTCTCGGCGGTCGAGTTCATCGACGGCCTGGATGGCGAGGCGATCCCGCAGGCGGGAATGCTCGATTCGATCGGCCAGCATGCCGGCACGATGATCAATGCCGGTGCCTTCATCGTCGTGGTGTTCCTGGTCGCCTTCTTCGGCCTGAGGCCGATGGCCGCGGCGCTGACGGCAAAGGCTACTCCGGCCCTGGCAGGTCCCAGCTTCGACGACGTCCAGCGCTCGCTGCCGACGCCGGAGGCAATGGCGGCTACCGACAGTGCCGCGATTGGGACCTTGCCAGGCACACGCCCAGGCCCCACGCCGCTCGACGATCTTCGCCAGAAGATCCGGCCGGCGCCGCAGGACAGGCTTGCCAGGATGGTCGACCTCAACGAGGAGCGCACCGCGCAGATCCTGCGCAAATGGGCCGCCCAGGAAGTGGCGGTGTAAACCATGCCCTCCGTAGCCCTCTTCGACCTTCTGCCTGATTTCGGGACGCGCGCGCAACGTGCCGGCCAGTCGCGGGCAGCAATCGATCCCGAACACAAGCCCGAGACGCCGGCGCCGCAGGCCGATATCGGCACGCTGATCGCCGAGGCGGTTGCCCAGGCGGAGGCAGCGCTGGAGGTCCGCCTGTCGGCTGCGCATGACGCCGCGCTCGAAGCCGAACGCCAGGCCAATGCCGAGGAAGCAAGGATATTTCTCGAAAGCCTCGGCGACGATGTCGGCAAGGCGGTCTCGTTGCGCATCGATGCCATGGAGGCGCGCGTCACCGGACTTGTCGCCGCCACGGTCGCCCGCATCATCGGCGGCATCGTCAGCGACGATCTGCAGAAACGTTCGATCGAGGCATTGGCCGGCGCCATCCGCGAAGCGGTCGGCGATGCCGAAGCGGTGCGCATCGTCGTGCGCGGCCCGCTCTCGATGTTCGAAACACTGAAGGCGTCGCTCGGACCCCGCGCCGCCAATCTCGATTTTGTCGAGGCGCCAGGCTTCGACCTGACCGTCGCCATCGACGAGGCGGTGTTCGAGACGCGCATGGCCGAATGGTCGACGGTCCTCTCGGAGGTCCTGGCATGAGCGTCGCAGACGCCGACCACGGCCGCCACGAGATCATCATCGTGCGGCGCAGCCATGACGACCATGACGAGGCCCACCATGGCGGCGTCTGGAAGATCGCCTTCGCCGACTTCATGACGGCCATGATGTGCTTCTTC
>NZ_RZPQ01001109.1:0-1346 GCF_003999135.1 Mesorhizobium sp. M7A.F.Ca.CA.004.06.1.1
CGTCTCAATCGTGCAATTCCCGCGATATCGGCGGACCGAGGGAGAAATCCGAGAACGTTACCTCAAAGCCTTCGCGTTGCGGCGAACAGCACATCATGCCGATGTCGACCGTCTTCGAGGTCGGGAAATAGGCAAGCCGCACAGGCTTCCAGTGGCTGTCGGAAGCGTCGAGGTACTGGACGCGGATCGCCTCGGCGTGACGGGTCAACCGGATCCTGACGCCGTTCGGATCGGCATGAATGGCGACCAGCGACCAGTCTGACGTGTCGTTGGTGACGACGACGGAGAAATAGGCAAGGCCGTCGGTGTACTCGATACCGGCCTTGATCCAGTGCGTTTCGCTGAGCCGGACCATCAGCCCGGCCTGATCATAGAGGACCTCGTAGTCGCCCTTGACCGTGACTTCGGCGCTGAAATCGCCCTCGACAGGCCGGTGCAGGAAGTGGCCGTTGTCGCGCCAGAAACCGTAGAAGGTCTCGCGCCAGAAATCGGTCTCCTTGCCGGTGCGCACACGAACGCTATCGCCCTCGATGGCGTGGTGCGGCGGCGGGTTAAGCCATGTCAGATCTTGCGCTGTCATCCTTTCGCGCCGCTCCAATCCAGATGTGCATGGCGGTGTTGCCGGCATGGTCGGCAGTGACCGATCAGTCAGGCTGATCAGTCGACGGCCGATCAGCCTGCGAACGTATAGGCCGTCTTCACCGTGGTGTAGAACTCCGCCGCATAGTGGCCCTGCTCGCGCGGCCCATAGCTCGAGCCCTTGCGGCCGCCGAAGGGAACATGGAAATCGACACCCGCCGTCGGCAGGTTGACCATCACCATTCCGGCCTCCGAATTGCGCTTGAAGTGCGTGGCATGCTTGAGGCTCGAGGTGCAGATGCCGGAGGTCAAGCCGAAGGGCGTGTCGTTGGCGACGGAAAGCGCCTCGTCATAGTCCTTGACGCGAATGACGCTGGCGACAGGTCCGAAAATCTCCTCGCGCGAACTGCGCATGGCATTGGTGGCCTCGGTGAGCAATGCCGGCTGCAGATAGAAGCCTGGCGTCTTGCGGTCGAGCCGCTCGCCGCCGAAGGCGAGCGTGGCACCTTCCCTGACGCCGATGGCGATATAGTCCTCGTCCTGCTTCAGCTGCGTCGCGTCGACGACAGGACCGATCTGGGTCTGCGCGTCGAGCGCATCGCCGATGACCAGTTTGCTCATGCGGTCCTTGAGGGCATCGACGAAACGGTCGTGAATGCCGTCAGCCACAATCAGCCTGGATGACGCAGTGCAGCGCTGGCCGGTCGAGAAGAAGGCGCCATTGAGCGCGCAATCGACGGCGATCGCAAGATCGGCATCGTCGAGCA
>NZ_RZPQ01000110.1:0-11372 GCF_003999135.1 Mesorhizobium sp. M7A.F.Ca.CA.004.06.1.1
GAACATAGCCTAGCTATCCGAGGAAAAATTTCGCAGGTGAACGTAAGCCGAGGACAATCATAAAAATCAGTGGCTTAGACTTGTGGAGGGAGGAATATGGCAGAAGTCGTTCTTGAAAATATCTGCAAGACATACGGGAACAATTTTCACGCAATCGACCAATTGAACCTGTCGGTCAAGGACGGTGAGTTCTTGATTCTCGTCGGGCCGTCCGGCTGTGGCAAATCCACCGCGCTGCGGATGATCGCGGGATTGGAGGACGTCACCAGCGGCAGCCTTCGGATCGGCGGTGTCGACGTCGTCGACATGCCGCCCAAGGACCGCGACATCGCGATGGTCTTCCAGAGCTACGCCCTCTACCCGCATATGACGGTGTTCGAAAACATCGGCTTTTCGATGCGGCTGGCAGGCAAGCCGAAGGCCGAGCGCAAAAAGCGCGTGGACGAGATCGCCAAAACCCTTCAACTGACGTCTCTGCTGGACAGCAAACCCGCGAACCTTTCAGGCGGACAGCGTCAAAGGGTTGCCATGGGCCGCGCCATGGTGCGCGAGCCGGCAGCCTTTCTCATGGACGAACCGCTTTCCAATCTGGACGCGAAACTGCGTGTTCAAATGCGCGCCGAAATCACCAGTCTGCAAAAGCAACTCGGCGTAACGACCATATATGTGACCCACGACCAAACCGAAGCCATGACGATGGGCGACAGGGTCGCGGTGTTGAAAGGCGGCGTGCTGCAGCAGGTCGACACACCCAAGAGACTCTATGAATCGCCGGTGAACGCCTTCGTTGCCGGCTTCATCGGGTCTCCTTCGATGAACCTTTTCGAGGCGACCCTGACGGGCGACGAACTGATGTCCGGCGCCCTGGCCATTCGGCTGCAGGATGCAGCCTTCGTGCGCAGGCCGGGCTTGAAGTCGTATGCGGGGCGCAAGGTCGTGTTCGGCATACGACCGGAGGATCTCTATGACAGCAGCCTCGAATCCGGCCGCAAGTATCAGACGATACCGGCAAAGGTGACCTCGATCGAAGAACTTGGATCCGAACAAATCGTCCATCTCGACATCGACGCGGTCCGGGTGGACTCCGGCGACCCTGACGCGGTGCAGGATTTCGGCCTGGCGTCGAATGCGGTGGCGAAATTCGAACCGACCAGCACGGTCCGCTCCGGCTCGGAAATCAGGTTGGCCCTGGATGATACCAAGCTCCATTTCTTCGACCCGGAGACGCATCTGGCAATCTGAATATCAGCGATAAGACCCGCGGGTGAGGGTGAGGCGCCTGCGTAAGAAGACTTCTGAATAATCAGACGATCGGCCGCATTGTGCGGGCGAATATAAAGAAGGAGGAGAAAATGACGTTTCGCATTAAACCCGCGATGCTGAAAATAGCCGCGGCCGCATGGTTGCTTGGCGCAACCGGCGCCATGGCGGATACGACGCTGGAATTCACCCAATGGTGGGAGCCCGAATTGCCGGCCGGCTCGCTCAGGGCAATCATGGATGACTTCGAGGCCGCAAATCCCGGAATCAAAGTGACGCTGGTCAGCGGCCCCTACGCGACCACGCGTGACCAGATCTCGGTTGGTGCTGCAACCGGAACGCTCAGCGACGTCGTCGGTCTCGACGGTGCCTGGGTGAACAATCTGAATGCGCAGAGCGCACTCGCCGACATGAATCCGATGATGGATGCGAGCGGTTTCGACAAGAGCCAGGTCGCGGACATCGTCAAGGTGGACGGCAAGGCGGTGATGTTTCCCGTGGCTTCCTTCGTCTATCCGGTCTTCGTGAATTTGGACCTTGCTGCCCAGGCAGGCGTGACCAAGCTGCCGTCGACCCGTGCGGAGTTTCTCGAAGCCGCCAAGAAGATGACGATCGCCGACAAGAATCAGTATGGCTGGGTGCTGCCCCTGTCGCTGCAAACGCCATCCGGCGTTCAGAACGACATGATGTCGTGGGTTTGGGCTTCGGGTCAGTCGATGATGGCGAACGGCAAGCCGGACCTTGAGGGCAAACCGGTGGTGGATATGCTCACCTTCGTCAAATCTCTCAACGACGCCGGCACCATCTCGCCCGGCATCGCCACCAAGACCGAGCAGGAAAAGGTCGAGGAGTTCGTCAACAACCGCGTCGGGATGATGATCGACTCGCTCGCGCATGTGAACCTCATCCGCAAGCGCAATCCCAAGCTGAACTTCGACCTCATCCCGGTCCCGGTCGTGGAAAACTATACCGGCAAGCGCGGCCTTCCCTATGCCTCCTGGGGCATCGGCATCTCTGCTGCCTCGAAACATCAGGAAGAGGCCTGGAAACTCGTCCAATATGTGATGAGTGAAAAGGTGAACGCCAAGCTCGTATCGCTTGCAAACGCCTTCCCGGGCAACGTCAACGCCAAGCCCGATTTCGTGACCTCGGACAAGGCTTTCGGCAAGGCTTTTGAAATCTTCAAGACCGGTTATCTCGCCAATGAGTTCACGGGCCTGCCGGTGGCAGAAGACCTGATGACCCAGTTCGACGTGCAAGCCCAAAAGATGCTCGCCGGCGAGCAGTCTCCGGAACAAGCAGCCGCCGCCGCTCAGAAGGGCTGGATGGCGAAATTCTGATCGGCCTGTTCCCGTTTGCTGACTTCGACCGGGTGGCCTGACTTCGGGCAGGCCACCCGGCAACAACGGATCGGCAATTTGAGTGGACCTGTTTTTGAAGCTTACCTTCTCTTGAAGGCGTATCCCAAGGTTGGCACATGACCCGGCAAAAGCGCTCTCACCACAAGCTCAAACGAGCGGTCGCACCCTACCTCTATCTGTCGCCCTCGCTGCTCATAATCGGGCTTCTGATGCTGCTGCCGATGGTGACGGTGATTGGCTACTCGTTCCAGAACAGCGCGGTGCTGCGTCGTGACCCATCCTTTGCCGGACTGAAACACTACCAGGCGATCTTCGACGACCCCGTGTTCTGGGCTTCGCTGTGGCACACGCTCTACTTCACATGCATGAGTGTCATTTTCCACATGACCATCGGCATGGCCTTCGCGCTCATGCTGAACAGCGACCGCATCAATCCGACGCTGCGCAATATCCTGCGCGTGCTCTATATACTGCCTTGGCTGTTCACCGCGGTGATTATCGCCGTGATCTGGCGCCTGCTGCTTGAGCCGAACGGTGTCGTGAATAGCATTCTCATGCAAATCGGCATCATCGGTTCCAAGGTCGAATGGTTTTCCTCGCCTGAGACCGCGCTGCACGCCGTCACCTTTGCCAACATCTGGGCGGGCTATCCGCTCTTCATGGTCAGCCTGCTCGCGGGTTTGCAGGGCATTCCCAAGGATTTCTACGAGGCTGCCGATATCGACGGGGCGAAAGCCTACCAGAAGCTGATCTTCATCACCATTCCGCAGCTGATGCCGATCATCATCAGCATCTCGCTGCTCGACTTCATCTGGACCATGCAGGTCTTCCCATTAATCTGGATAACGACGGGCGGTGGCCCGATCTACTCGACCGAGGTCCTCAGCACCTACACCTACAAGCTGGCGTTTTCGAGCTACAACCTGTCGCAGGCTTCAGCCAGCGCTGTGGTCATCTTGCTGATCTCTCTCGGCCTGACGCTGTTCTATATTCGCTATCAGAAGGCTCGGTAGTCATCATGAGGAAAAGGCATACGCCGAAAGACAGGCTGATCACCGTCGCGCTCCATGTAGCGCTTGCAGCGGGGCTCTTTTTCGCGGCATTTCCGATCTACTGGATGCTGAGCAGCTCGTTCAAATCGAATACCGAAATCTTTGCCCTGCCACCAACCATCCTGCCAAAGGCCTTCACGCTGGAAGCGTATGCAGCCATCCTTGGCGACCCGGTAAAGCTGCGCTTCTTCTTCAATAGCTATTTCGTGGCGGGAGCGGTGACTGTGCTGACGGTGCTGATCGCCCTGCTGGCGGCCTACGGGTTCAGCCGCTTCAACTTCCGCGGCAAGGGCATCCTGAACACAATCATCATCAGCACGCAGACGATTCCGCCGATCACACTTTTGATCCCCTTCTTCGGGCTCGTCGTCTCATACGGCATCTTCGACACCTATGTCGCACTGATCCTGACTTATCTGGTGTTTACGCTGCCCTACGCGATCCTGCTGATGACGGGATATCTGAACACCTTGCCCCGCGATCTCGATGAAGCCGTGGCCGTCGATGGCGGCACCAGTTGGACAGCGCTTTGGCGGGTGATCGTCCCGATTTCACTGCCTGGCATCGTGGCGACGTCGGTCTACACCTTCCTGTTGTGCTGGAACGAATTTCTCTTTGCGCTGACACTGACGAAGTCAACGTCCATGCGCACCGTCCCGATCGGCATCCAATTGTTGATGGGTCAGCACGCCTTCGAATGGAACCAGATGATGGCGATGAGTGTGCTCGGCTCGCTACCGCTCTTGCTCATCTACCTCGTTGCCCAGAGGTACTTCCTCGCCGGCATGACCGCGGGCTCCGTCAAGTAGGATGTCCATCCCACGGCGACGCAGGGTGGCATCAAGCAATGGGCGATACCAAGGAATGAAAGGATGAACGTGAAAGAGCTCAAAGTCGGCTGCCAGACCTTCACCTGGGAAATGCTGGGAGACCGGTTCACCGGCGGCCCCGACGATCTGCTGAAGGCGATCTCTGACGGTGGCTATGCCGGCATCGAGATCACCGACACCATGATCGGACATTATGGCGACAAGCCGGAGGAGTTCGCCGCCGCGCTGAAGGCGTCGGGGCTGACGCTGGTTTCCTTCGCCTTTGGCTCGAACAGTGGTTTTACGCTGAAGGAGGAGATCGGCGCCGACCTCGAAACCGCCAAGCGCTGGATCGATTTCGCCGCCGCCTTCCCGAATGCGCTGGTATCGATGGGCTCGGCCACGGTGGTGTCCGACGGCCCGCGCGAGGATAAGTTCGCCATCGCCGCCGAGGTTTACAACAAGGCCGGCGAACTCGGACGCAAGGCCGGCGTCCAGGTTGCCCTGCATCCTAGCTCCCACCACAACACGCTGCTGTTCGACCGCGCCGACTACGACACGATCTTTGCCTTGCTCGACCCCGACCTGGTCGGCTGGGTACCGGATACCGGCCATATCCTGCGCGGCCACAAGGACATGTCCGATACACTGCGCACCTACCGCGACCGCATCCGCTACATCCACCTCAAGGACGTCGATGCCAACGGTACCTGGGCCATGCTCGGCAAGGGCGTCTGCGCCACGGCTGCGGTCATCGAGATCGCCAACACCGCACCGCGCTTCAACGGCTGGCTGGTGCTGGAGGAAGAATCCGAAACGGCCGCCGCCGATCCTGCCGGCGCGGTCAAGACCAACCGCCAGACTATGCGCAGCTACGGCGCCTGAAGAACGAGACGATGATCAAGAAACAGGACAGACGCCTCAGGGTCGGCGTGCTCGGCTGCGGCCCCATCGCGCAGTTCGCGCATCTGGAATCCTGCGTGAAAGCCGGCAATGCCGACCTCTACGCCATCTGCGACGCGGCACCCGATCTGCTTGCGCGCATGGGCGCCACTTACGAACCGCAGAAAATGTATTCCGACTATGAGGCAATGCTCGCCGATCCCGAGCTGGAAGCGGTGATCGTCGCCACGTCGGACGCCTATCATGTGCCGATGTCGATCAGGGCGCTCAACGCCGGCAAGCATGTTCTCTGTGAAAAGCCGATCGGCACCTCGGTCGAGGAGGGCGAGGCGCTGGCCGAAGCGGTCAGGCGCTCGGGCAAGATCCTGCAGGTCGGCCACATGAAGCGCTTCGATCCGGCACTGGAGACCGCGCGCGACTTCGTTCGCGACGAGATCGGCGAAGTGCTGGCGCTGAAGGCCTGGTACTGCGATTCCACCCATCGCTACACCAACACCGATGCCGTGCAGCCGCTGCCCGTCACCAGCAGGCTAGCCAGGAAGCCAGCCGGAAATCCCAAGGCCGATCTCAGGCAATACTTCATGCTGGCCCATGGCTCGCATCTCGTCGACACGGCGCGTTTCCTGTGCGGCGATATCGTCGCCGTGCGCGCCCGCCTCAATGAGAAATTCGGCGCCTATTGCTGGTTCGTCGAAACCGAGTTCGCCAGCGGCGCGCTCGGCCATCTCGACCTGACGGTTGCCGTGCGCATGGACTGGCACGAAGGTTTTCAGCTCTATGGCGAGAACGGCTCCGTTATCGCCAGGACATTCAACCCTTGGTACTTCCGCGCCAGCGAGGTGGAGATATTTCACGAGAAGACCGCCACGGCCCACAAGCCGCTCGGCGCCGATGGCCATTTCTTCCGCCGCCAGTTGGAAGGTCTTGCCGACACGGTGCTGAACGGCACGCCGATGCGTGGCGCCAATGTCGAGGACGGCATCGCCTCGATCCGCGCCATGGTCGCCATCGCGCGTTCGGTGGAATCAGGCGAGCGAGTCGAACTCGCCTCGGTGTCGGGGGCGGTGTGATGCGTCTCGGCATTTTCGCCAAGACCTTTGCCGGCACCGATCCGGCCGCCGTGCTGGTTGCGGTGCGGCAAGCTGGGTATGAGACGACGCAGTTCAATCTGGCCTGTGCCGGCCTGCCGTCGATGCCGGATGCTGTGCCGGCGGACGCCATCGCCTCCGTCCGTGCCGCCGCGCAGTCGAACGGCGTTTCACTCGCAGCACTGTCGGGCACCTACAACATGGCGCATCCCGACAAAGCCGTGCGCGACGACGGCCTCAGGCGCCTCGCCGTTGTCATCGAGGCTGCTGCTGCCCTCGGCATCCCGCTGGTCACGCTCTGCACCGGCTCGCGCAACGCCGCCGATCAGTGGGCCTATCATCCCGACAATGCCGATCCGGCCGCCTGGTCCGACATGGCCGCCGAGATGGCGAAGGCGCTGGCGCTGGCCGAAGGTGCCGGTGTCGATCTCGGCATCGAGCCTGAGCAGGCCAACATCGTCACCTCGGCCAGGGATGCGACCCGGCTGATCGCCGAGATGGGATCGAAGCATCTGAAGATCGTGCTCGATCCGGCAAACCTGTTCGAACACGCCACGCCCGGCGAGGCGCGCGCTATCGTTGCCGCCGCGATCGACGAGGCCGCCGGCCACATCGCCATGGCGCATGCCAAGGACCGTCATGGTGACGGTCGCTTTGCCACATCAGGACAAGGCATTGTCGATTTTCCTGATTTTGTTGCACGGCTAAAGGCAGCGGGCTTCGACGGACCGCTTGTCACCCACGGCCTGTCCGCCGACGAAGCCCCCGATGTCGCCGCCTTTCTGCGAAGGCTCCTCTGATGGGCGTCGCCCCGACGATCCTGCTTCGCGACGATGCAGCGCTTCGTGTCTTCGACACGGGGCAGGGCAGGCTTCCCGTCGTCTTCCAGCATGGCCTCGGCGGTGACGCAGCGCAGGTCGCGCAGAACTTTCCCGATGGTCCTTCATACCGTCGGCTGACCGTCGAATGCCGCGCGCAGGGCGGTTCCGGCGCCGGTAGCAAGCGCCCGTTTTCGATCGCGATGTTCGCCGATGATGTGCTGGCCGCCGCGGATGCGGCCGGCCTCGACCGTTTCGTCGCCGGCGGCATCTCGATGGGTGCGGCCATTGCCTTGCAGCTTGCCGTCCGGCACCCGGACCGGGTCGCCGGTCTCGTGCTTGTGCGCCCTGCCTGGGCTTTCGAGGCGGCGCCGCAAAACATGCGCCCTTACGTGGAAGTGGCGGAGCTCATCCGCAGCCGTCCTTTATCGCAGGCGCGAGATATCTTCGCGGCGTCCGCGACGGCCGCCCGCTTTCGCACCGAAGCGCCGGACAATCTTGCTTCCCTGCTCGGCTTCTTCGCGCGCGAAAACGCGCCCGTCTTCGCCGAGGTGATGCAGGCGATCGCAGAGGATGGACCTGGCGTGACGCGGGCAGCCGCCGCCAGCCTTGCGTTCCCTACGCTCGTCATCGGCAGCGGCATCGATCTCGTCCATCCGCTGGCCGCCGCCCGCAGCCTCGCCGACGCCATCCCCAATGCGACCTTTGCCGAGGTGATGCCGAAGGCCACCGACAAGGAGTGCCATTTCGCCGAAATTCGCGCCGCCATCGCGGACTTTCTCGACATGAATTTCAACAACCAGGACCAGTCATGACCTCGAAACCTCTCTCAGGCCCGGCCGCCATCGCCGCATTGCCGCGCGACCGGATGATCGCCGAATTCTCGCTCTGGTCGGCCAATCTCGCCAATTTCGAAAACGACTTGAAGCGCATCGAGCCCTATGTCGATCTTCATCATATCGATGTGGCGGACGGTCATTTCGCACCGTCCTTCCTGTTCTTCCCCGATCTCGTCGCCCGCATCGCAGGGCTGACGGCGAAACCCATCCATGTCCACCTGATGGTCGATGAAGCAATCGTCGAGGCGCAGACGCGCCAGTTCATCGAAGCCGGCGCCGACATGATCAGCGTCCATGCCGAGAATGGCGAAGCCGGATTGCGCGCCGTGCGGCTGGCGCGGGAGCTCGGCGCCGAGGCCGGCGTCGTACTCAGGCTGGAGACGCCTGTGGAAGCGGTGACGGCCTTCGTCCCGGAAGTCGCCTTCGTGACGCTTCTTGGAACCGCAATCGGCGTCAAGGGACAGAGCCTGTCGGACAAGGCCTGCGACAGGCTGGGCGCTGCCCGCGCCATCCTGAGAGAGGCCGGCCGCGAGGCGCAAGTGGTTCTGGCGGCCGATGGCGGCATCCGCCACGAGACCGTGCCGTTGCTGCGTGCCGCCGGGGCCGAAACCGTGGTTCTCGGTTCGCTCGCCTTCGGTGACAAGGATCTCGCCGGCCGCATCGGCTGGCTGCACGGCTTGAAGGTCGCGGCATGACATCAGAAGCCGCCCTTGCGATCGATCTTGGCGGGACGGAGCTTCGCGCCGCCTTGGTCGACCGCGACGGCAAGATCCTGGCATTCGCGGCGGTGCCGACGCAGGCGCTGGCCGGTCCCGATGTGGTGATCGGCCAGATCGAGGCGTTGGCGGCGACAGTCCATGCCGAGGCCCCGGCACTTTCGGTCGTCGGCGTCGGCGTCGGTGCACCGGGGCCGCTCGATCCGCTGGCCGGCATCGCCGTCGGCCCGCCGACGCTCGCCGGCTGGCTGGACGTGCCGCTTGCCGACATCCTGGAACGGCGGCTCGGCCTGCCGGTGCGGCTGGAGAACGACGCCAATGCCGCGGCGCTCGGCGAATGGCGCTTCGGCGCCGGTCATGGCGCTCGCTCGCTGGTCTTTGTCACGGTTTCGACCGGCATCGGCGGCGGTGTCGTCGTCGACGGGCGCATCCTGCATGGCCGCCGTGGCCTTGCAGCCGAGATCGGTCACATGACCATCACCAATGAAGGCGAGCGCTGCGTATGCGGTGTCGTTGGCTGCTTCGAGGCCATCGCGTCGGGAACGGCACTTGGCCGCCGCGCCAGCGCCGCCACGGCAGCCGGAGACGGCTCTACCTTGCGACGCTTGTCAGCGGACGCGGAGGTGACCGGCCGCCATGTCGTCGAGGCGGCACGGCTGCAGGACGCTCTTGCCTCGGCCTTGCTGGAGGAGGAAGCGCGCTGGCTGGGCGTTGGCTTCACCAATCTCCTGCATCTCTATTCGCCCGATGTGCTGGTCGTCGGCGGTGGCATCGCCAATGGGCTCGATCTGATGCTGCCGACCATCGAGGCGACCATCAGGCAACGGGCCATGCGCGCCTATCGCGACGTGCCGGTCGTTCAGGCCCAGCTTGGCCGCCATGCCGGGCTCGTCGGCGCCGCCAGCCTTGTGCTGTTCGACGACGGGGGCACTTTGGCAGCCCGCATGCCTGTCGGCCCAAGCACGTTTCCGGACACGCCGCTGAGCAAGACCGGCACGGTCTGACGTTGCGACCTGCATGACAAAGGCCAGAGGCAGCACGCCTCCGGCCTTTTACGCATTGACCGCGCGTCATTACTCGGCGGGAACAACGTCCGCCGGCAGGCTATCGTCGGCCGTGCCCGCCAGCGCTCTGGCCAGCTTGGCCTTGTCGAGTTCGCCTTCCCAGCGAGCCACCACCAGCGTGGCGACAGCATTGCCGACGAAGTTGGTCAACGCCCGGCACTCCGACATGAAGCGGTCGACGCCGAGGATCAGCGCCATGCCGGCGACCGGCACCGCCGGAACCACCGACAGCGTCGCGGCAAGGGTGATGAAGCCGGCCCCGGTGATGCCGGCGGCACCCTTGGAGGAAAGCATGGCCACCAGCAGCAGCAGGATCTGGTCACCCATAGACAGGTGGATGTTGGTCGCCTGTGCGATGAACAGCGCCGCCAGCGTCATGTAGATGTTGGTGCCGTCGAGGTTGAAGGAATAGCCGGTTGGGATGACCAGGCCGACGACCGAGCGCTTGGCGCCGGCCTTCTCCATCTTTTCCATCAGCGAGGGCAGGGCGGCTTCCGATGAGGAGGTGCCCAGCACCAAAAGCAGCTCTTCCTTGATATAGCGGATCAGCGACAGGATGGAGAACCCGTTGTAGCGGCAGACCGCGCCAAGCACGACGAACACGAACAGGAACGACGTCACGTAGAAGGTGCCGACCAGCATAGCGAGATTGATCACCGCGCCGATGCCGTATTTGCCGATGGTGAAGGCCATCGCGCCGAAGGCACCAATGGGGGCCGCCTTCATCAGCACGCTGACCAGCTTGAAGATCGGTGTCGTCAGCGCCTGCAGGAAATTGAGCACGGGCGTGCCCTTGTCGCCGACCAACGCCAGCGCGATGCCGAACAGCACCGAGAAGAACAGCACCTGCAGGATGTCGCCGTCGGCGAAGGCGCCGACGATGGTCGACGGGATGATGTTCATCAGGAACCCGGTGACCGACTGGTCGTGCGCCTTGGCGGCGTAATTGCTGATGGTCGAGGCGTCGAGCGTCGCCGGGTCGATGTTGAAGCCGGCGCCCGGCTGCACGACATTGGCGACGACAAGGCCGATGATCAGAGCCAGCGTCGAAAAGGTGAGAAAATAGAGCATCGCCTTGCCGGCGACACGCCCGACCTTCTGCAGGTCGCTCATGCCGGCAATGCCCGTAGTCACGGTCAGGAAAATGACGGGGGCGATGATCATCTTGACCAGCTTGATGAAGGCGTCGCCGAGCGGCTTCATGCTCTCGCCGACCGACGGATAGAAATGGCCGAGCAGGATGCCGACGGTGATCGCGACGAGCACCTGCACGTAGAGTTGGGCATAGAAAGGCTTGCGCTGCGCGGAAGACGCGCCTGAATGGTCTGCGATGTGCATCGAACTCTCCCTGGCCGGATGGGGCGGAGCGCCCTGCGTGACTTCTCCCATCGCGGCGCTCCGGTCGCACGCCGCTGCCAGGGAGTTTTGCAAGCGCTGTGCCAGTTCGCGGAAAGGCCGGAAC
>NZ_RZPQ01001110.1:0-1341 GCF_003999135.1 Mesorhizobium sp. M7A.F.Ca.CA.004.06.1.1
TTGTCGAGGAAGTCGCCCGAAAAGCACCATTTGCGCTCAACAAATCTCAGGATTTTGAGACTACATCGTGGTTATACTGCCAGCAAATCTGTAGTGAGATCGAAGCCAGTAAGGATGGAGCTGCAATCACCATCTGTGACAGGGGTATTCCAGACATATTTTCGCATTTTCTAGATACCATGGAAAAGGCATCAAAGCCGGGCCCATTCTTAGACGCTCTATTCCCCGCGCTGAAACAATGGTGCTCCACATATGGCAAAGTCTTCTTTTGTCCAGTCGATCACGGCATTCCTGTTCAGGTCGACTCACTACGCGTTGCTGACCCAGCATACCGTTTAAAGATGGAAAACCATAGCTTAGAGGCGCTCGAAATGCTTGACGTACAATACGTTGGGCTTTCATTCGAAAAGGAGCACAGGGCGAATGCGATATATCAGTCGATAGCCAATCTCTGACGATTACAGTTGTGTCAGAATCTCGGCGGCAAGCTCCTCAGGTCTCCTAAGGTTGCCGTCAAAATCTACATCAACAGCGCACCACTCCCCTAAAACCGATTTCGCAATTAGATTTTCATACACGAGCGGAACCCTCGTAAGTAAGGAGCTATCCGCCTCATGCCTATCGGCATCAAGGTCAGTATAGTCTCTCTTAGGTTTTCTTAGGACGTTTTTCGCCGACGCGTTCGGTGATATACGCAGGTAGGCGTTGAGATTAGGAGCTGGAAGCCCGAACACTTTTAATTCTAGGTTCAAGACCCATTCTATCATTTGATCCTGGAATTCGAGGTCGACTTTTGCTGACTGATAAGCCATATTTGAAGCAATATACCTGTCGAATATCAGAAAATCGGATTTTAAATTAATACTTTCGATAAGGGATTTCGACTCAAATCTATCCATCGCATAGAGCGTGGCAATCGATTTCGGGTCCTCAGGAATATATGTTTTCCCCGACAAGAAATTACCTAGCGCCTGACCTGCTATGGTTTCAGAATACCGCGGGAAAGAGACAATGGTAGCAGTCTTCCCTCGATCCTCGATCAGGGCTTTTAACGACTTTGATACTGTAAATTTTCCTGCTCCATCAACACCCTCAATAGCTACTATTTTGCCCATCAAACGAATATGATCCTCTGCAACACTCTTGAATTCGACAGTAGAAACCGAAACTGAGACTCTGACATCTTAAATCTGGTAGCCTGATTCAATATTATTTCCCGACGCCGCACCATTGGCTCAAAAAATAGAACATCGGCCTCGTCAAAAGCAAACCGAACTGCGAGCTTTACGAGGTCGAATTCAAACTCCAAGCCTTCCGGCAAAACTTTATCAGTATAAAAAG
>NZ_RZPQ01001111.1:0-1333 GCF_003999135.1 Mesorhizobium sp. M7A.F.Ca.CA.004.06.1.1
TGCGCACCGAAGCATTGAGCACCGGCAGCGTCTGGTTGCGCAGGATCTCGCGCGCTTCCGCGATGAATTCGACATAGGCGGCACGTGGAATAAAATATTCGTGCAGGATGTCGGTTTCTTCCATCTGATCGTTGAAGAGATAGGGCACCGAATCGTGCATCGGGTTGTTGCGGGTGACGAGACAAGCCTCGCCCTCGGCCATGGCTGAGGTGCGCGCCACCGTGCAGCTTTCGAATTTCGGCTCCAGGGTCTTTTCGGTGAACCACTTCAGTTCCTGGAACAGGCTGCCCCATTTCGCCAGGTTGATGATCACCCGCTTCAACCCAACCGAACCCGGCTCGCCGATCTCAGGCTGATCCGCCGGCGGCTGCTCCGCCACCTTGTCGTAACGGTAGACGATCATGTCCTCGAGGAAATTGCCGGGCGCCGTCGACAGATGGCCGTAGAACAGGCCGATGTCCTTGTTCGGCTCCAGCACCTCGGCGAAGAATTTCGGAAAATCGTCCGATCTGATGATTTCGCGCGAGGTCCGGTAGACGGCGTTGTCGACGACATCGAGCGTCGCCTCCAGCACCACGCCGAACAGGCCGTAGCCGCCCACGACGTGCCGGAACAGATCGGTGTTCTCGGTCGGCGAGCAGGTGGTCACCGAGCCGTCAGCCAGCATCACTCGCATCGAGCGGATCGAGCCCGCCACCGAGCCTGCCTGGTGGTCCATGCCGTGCGCATTGACCGACAGTGAGCCGCCGACCGAGAAGATGTCGGTCGACTGCATCGCCTTCACCGCTAAGCGCGGATGCAGAAGGTTCTGGATGTCGTGCCAGCGCGCGCCCGGCTGCAAGGTCATGGTCTTGGCCGCCGCATCGACGGTGACTTTGTTGAACTTTCTGAGGTCGAGCACCAGCGCGTTGTCGTCGAAGGTATGCCCGCCCATCGAATGGCGGATGGCGGCCAGTGAGACTTTCAGGCCATTGGCACGCGCGAAGGCCAGCGCATTGCCGATGTGCTCGTCCTCGCTGATCTCGACGACGCCGTAAACCGGCGTCATCGACAGGCCGCTGGCATCGTTGATGTCGCCGCCTTTTGCCGACCAGGGCAGCGACGCGTCGAAGGCCGGCGCATTGTCCAGCGGCTTCAGAGGCAGCGCGAAGCCGTCTATATCGGCTATCCGTCCTGCGTTCTTCGGCCCCGAAGGCGCGCGCGCCAGCCGCGCCACCGTGTTGCCGCCCCACAGCACCGCGCCGCCGACGACAGCCGCACCCAGCAGCAACCGCCGCGACAGGCGAAACCCTTTTTGTTCGTCGGCCATGATATCCCCCGTTGGCCAAGGGAT
>NZ_RZPQ01001112.1:0-1333 GCF_003999135.1 Mesorhizobium sp. M7A.F.Ca.CA.004.06.1.1
ATATAATCAATGAAATAATCTACAGAGAAAGTTGCACCCCAGCGCTTCTTGCCGATCTGGAGAATTTGCTGTAGACCTCGCCTCAGGCCCAATTGGTCGAACCAGTTTGCGAAAAAAGGCTGGGAACGCCTTGGGGAGGAACCTTTGTGTCGCCTTTTGGCGATGCATGTCGCAGGCGAACCATAGAGACGATTTGGGAAGGACAGACCATGCATCTTTCGACGCACAACTGGATGCGCGCGGAACCCTTGGAGACGACGCTCAAGCGCATCAAGAAATTCGGCTATGAGTCGATCGAGATTTCCGGCGAGCCCGAGCAGTACAAGACCAAGGAGACCCGGGCGCTGCTGAAGGAGCATGGTATTCGCTGCTGGGGCGCGGTGACCCTGATGCTGGGCGAGCGCAACCTTGCCGCCAGGAACCAGGGCCAGCGCGAGCGTTCCGTTCAGTATGTCAAGGACGTGCTGACCATGGTCAGCGAACTCGATGGCGAGATCATCACGCTGGTTCCGGCCACCGTCGGCAAGGTGGTGCCTGACGGGACCGAAGAAGAGGAATGGAAGTGGGTCGTCGACGCCACCCGTGAATGCTTCACCCACGCCAAGAAGGTCGGCGTCAAGATCGCTGTCGAACCCCTCAACCGCTTCGAGACCTATCTGTTCAATCGCGGCGCCCAGGCACTGGCGCTGGCTGACGCGGTCAGCCCCGAATGCGGCGTGTGCCTCGACGCTTACCACATCCACATGGAAGAATTTAACGTCCATGACGCGATCCGGCAGGTCGGAAAGCGCCTGTTCGACTTCCACGTCGCCGACAACAACCGGTTTGCCGCCGGCCTCGGCCAGATCGACTGGCCGAAGATCGTCGCCACCTTGCGCGAGATCGGCTACGACGGCGCGCTGACCAATGAGTTCGTCGCGCCCGTCGACCGGACGCCGGCAGCCCCCTATCCCGACATGGTCGAGCGCAATCCGGTCGACATCTCGCCCGAGCAGCTGAAGTTCATCCAGGACCACGGCTCCAGCGTGCTCACCGAGAAATTCTACACCGACCAGATGCGCATCAACGCCGAAACGTTGCTGCCGCTGATCAAGTAGCCGACTGCCTCTGGGAAATTCGCCCTTCCGCCCTGACCGGCGG
Source organism: Mesorhizobium sp. M7A.F.Ca.CA.004.06.1.1 (assembly GCF_003999135.1). NCBI lineage: Bacteria > Pseudomonadati > Pseudomonadota > Alphaproteobacteria > Hyphomicrobiales > Phyllobacteriaceae > Mesorhizobium > Mesorhizobium sp. M7A.F.Ca.CA.004.06.1.1. Next base: position 1,141 of record NZ_RZPQ01001112.1, read on the forward strand.
CGGGGCTGGGGAAGAATATGCGTATCAAGTCCGTCCAAGCCTGGTGGATCCGCGTTCCGATCGAAGCCGCTCGGCAGCACCGCAGCGACTTCGGTCAGGTGACGACCTTCGACGCCGCCATCCTGCGCATCGAAACCGATGACGGGCTGGTCGGCTGGGGCGAAGGCAAGAACGCCGCCGGCAGTGCCGGCAG
>NZ_RZPQ01001113.1:0-1325 GCF_003999135.1 Mesorhizobium sp. M7A.F.Ca.CA.004.06.1.1
GGGGGTGGGGGCGGCGGTGGTTCAGGCTCTTTTTCAGACATAGCAGGTGCCTCGGTCTCTTTCTGCCTAGATCCATTCATAGCACGTTTGCTGGGGCCGTTCTCTCAAATTTCCCGCCTCTCCATCCGCGCCCTGAGTTGGCTGCCAGATCAGTTCGCTTTAGACGAGTTCCCGCTGTGGGCTACTGCCTCTACGCGCATCGTGTGGGCCATTGCGTTCCCCTCCTTGCGGCTTGCGCGGCGCGGCATAGAGCGCGCGTCAAGCTGGTCCTGAAGGCGACCGTTGAGGACCATCATTTCCTTGAGCGCCTTCATCACGTCGCCCCTGTGAACGGCAACGAACTTGTCGGCGACGGCTTGAAGGGCGGCTTCTTGTCGGCTGTCCAGCGTCACAATGTGGTCCATGTGAGCGTCTCCTAATGTCTCGATCGTTAGTGAACAAAAAGAGAACATAAATGTCAAGAGCGGATTGACCAAGCGAGGAATGAGTTCCTATTTTGGGGCTATGGCTGACACTGGTGGAAGACGAAGGCGCGGCGGCGAATGGAAGCTTGGCAATGCCCACGAGATTGGGCAGCTTGTGCTGGTCCGGTGCGGTCTGTGCAACGTCAAACGATGGTATCTGCCGAGTGATCTGAAGGAAATCTTCGGGGACATTGAAGCGGAATTGGTGGGAGGCAAAATGAGTTGCAAGCGGTGCGGCAAGAATGAGTACATGGATGCCGAAACACAAAATCCATCGGCCCGAGAAAGGCAGGGCATCAGGGTTACGCGGCTTGCAGAAATCAGGATGGTACGGCGAGTTGTCTGGCGGGATGAAGGCTGAGGGCCACAAAGCGTCCATTGGGCTTGATCACTTGGCGCGGCGTCCTTTCGTCTTGTACGGTGGGTCAAATAATCAAGAGATTGATCACCAATGCCTTTTAATTTCACGATCCCAAGTCCTACCAGCTCAATTCCCTTCGCCATGCTGCCAGGCACTTCCCTGATATTTGTCGGCTCAAACGGTGGAGGCAAGACGCGCCTCGCCGTGGAGATAGAGAATCAGCTCCAACTCCGGGCGCACCGTATTTCCGCGCACAGGGCGCTGACGCTAAATCCCGCTGTAGCCAAGATCACCGAGCGGAATGCGAAATTGGGCCTTCGAACAGGAAATTCCCGTACGGATGCGAACCTTGGGCATCGTGTTGGAAGCCGCTGGCGAGGCGACATGGCGACTGGACTCCTCAATGATTTCGACGTGCTACTGCAGGCCCTCTTTGCCGATCAGACCAACAAGACGCTGCAGACCCACCAGAGAGTCAGGGCCGGCGATACAGGTGCGGC
>NZ_RZPQ01001114.1:0-1324 GCF_003999135.1 Mesorhizobium sp. M7A.F.Ca.CA.004.06.1.1
GCCCTATATGAAGGTCGTCATCGACACGATGAAGGAAAAGGGCATCCGCGACGATTATGTCGTGCTGGTCGGCGGCGCGCCGCTGAACGAGGAATTCGGCAAGGCCGTCGGCGCCGATGCCTATTGCCGCGACGCGGCAGTGGCGGTCGAGACCGCCAAGGACTTCATGAAGCGCAAGCACAATGTGCGCGCTTCGGCCTGATTGGTCATTTCGGCCGGACAACAGGAAGCCGCGCCTTGCAGCGCGGCTTTTTTGTTCCCAGATGAAGAAGTACGGGCGCGGATCAGGGATTGTTGACGGTGTCCTCGACCGCATTGGCGGTTGATTTGACGTCCTTGCCGACGCCTCGGACGGTGTTCGCACAAGCCGTGAGGGCCAGGGCGCAGGTCAAGATGGCAATTGGCGTGATGCGTAGCAGTTTCATGGACGGTGTCTCCCTCAATAGATAAATTAGCGCTACAGCAACGAAGGCCGGCTCGACGGGTTCCATGGCCAAGACGCAAAAAACGAAACCGAATCAAGACGACAAGCTGCTCGTTATCGCCTGTGGGATGATTGCGCGCGAAATTCTGGCCGTCAAGGAACAGCTCGGACTGGATCACCTCGACCTGACCTGCCTGCCGGCAGAATTCCATTTCTATCCGGACCGCATCGCCCCGGCCATGGACAAGGCAATCGAAAAGGCCAAGGCCGAAGGCTACAGCAACATCTTCGTCGGCTATGCCGACTGCGGCACCGGCGGCCTGCTCGACCGCATCTGCGAGAAGCACGGCGTCGAGCGCATGGCGGGCCCGCACTGCTTTGCCTTCTATCAAGGCATGGAGGCCTATGCGAAAGTCGCCGACGACGACATGATGTCCTTCTACATGACCGACTTCCTCTGCCGGCAGTTCGACGCCTTCTTCATGAAACCGCTCGGCCTCGACAAGCACCCGGAGTTGATCAAGGACTATTTCGGCAACTACGAGAAGCTGATCTATCTGGCCCAGACCAATGATCCGGAACTCGACAAGGTCGCCGAAAAGGCAGCCAGAATGCTTGGTCTCGTCTATGAACGCCGCGCAACCGGCTATGGCGACCTGACGGCCGGAATGGCGCAGGCGGCAGCACACGCCTGAAGCAATTCCTGACCCCGCCATGCTCTAACCCTGGGTGACAGGCCGCCGAGAACGGGTAAGTTGTGCGCCACAAGGCAACAGGCCCTCCAGCCATTCGAACGTGGAAACACACTGATGACCCCTCGCCTCTTGATAGCCGCACTCGGTCTCCTCTGTTTCGCCCTGCCCGCTCATGCCGATGGCGAGGTACAGAAACTCATCACCC
>NZ_RZPQ01001115.1:0-1322 GCF_003999135.1 Mesorhizobium sp. M7A.F.Ca.CA.004.06.1.1
GCCTTCACACCGTCGGCATTGAGCGAGGTGGTGCCCATTGCGCCGCCGAGAATGACGAGCTTGTCATTTCCCTTGGCGAAATCGGACGCGACCTTCGGCGCCGCAATCGGATCCTCCGAATAAGCAATCAGCGTCTGTCCCTTGAACAGCTCGATGATCGATGCGGAGTCCGTGCCCTGAAGAGCGATTTTGGCGAGACGGTTCTTCGCGACTTTGACGGTGCCACCGGCGGCGCGCATTTTCGACCGAAGGTCGTTCATTTGCGCGACGGTGATACCGGCGTAGTGGGCCACGACCACTGAACCTGCGTTCGAGAACGCACCGTTCAGGCCCGTGACGAGTTCGCGTTTTTCCGCTCTGTCCACTGCCTATCTCCAGTTGACCCCAATCCTGTTAACGGGAACATCCCATTGACGAGGACAGGCGTCGGGTTGCCTTTTGTCGGCCGGGCCATCCAGTAACGGATCTCCCGAACGACGCTCGAGGATCCTGCCCCCTTTCGCCACATCGACGGTCAAGCCGGCGATGCGCAGACAAAAGGCAAACACGGTTCGAACCTTTCATTGGAGCAATCGCTCCGTTGTCCGGTCTTCACCCGTCTCATGCAGGCCCAAATCGAATTAAGGCTTCTGGGCCGCCTGCAATCTCGGACAGGATGTCCGGAAACCTCTCGGCTTCCGGTACCGGGCCGCCAACTAGGTCGGAGGCCCGGAATTCTTTGCAGATCAGCCGTTTACCGGCCGATCTCGATCAAAACTTATCAGGACGCGTTGAGCGTCGCGACGTCGAGCTTGAGGCCCGGGCCCATCGTCGAGGTGACCGACACCTTCTTGACGTAGTTGCCCTTGGCGCCAGTCGGCTTTGCCTTGGTCACCGCATCGGCGAAGGCGCGGATGTTCTCTTCCAGGGCCTTGACGTCGAACGACACCTTGCCGACGCCGGCATGGACGATGCCAGCCTTCTCGACACGGAACTCGACGGCGCCGCCCTTGGATGCCTTGACGGCGGCGGCAACGTCGGTGGTGACGGTGCCGACCTTCGGGTTCGGCATCATGCCGCGCGGGCCGAGCACTTTGCCCAGACGACCGACGAGCGGCATCATGTCCGGCGTGGCGATGCAGCGATCAAAATCGATCGTGCCCTTCTGGACGATGTCGACCAGATCCTCGGCACCGACGATGTCGGCGCCGGCGGCGCGCGCTTCGTCGGCCTTGTCGCCACGGGCGAACACGGCGACACGCACCGAGCGGCCGGTGCCGTTCGGCAGGTTGACCACGCCGCGGACCATCTGGTCGGCATGGCGCGGGTCGACGCCGAGGTTC
>NZ_RZPQ01001116.1:0-1321 GCF_003999135.1 Mesorhizobium sp. M7A.F.Ca.CA.004.06.1.1
CATAGGCGCCGACCAGAGCCGCGGTCGCGGCGAACGACATCTGAAAACTCGGGCCGACCACCTCATGCGGCGACACCACGATGACGGCGATCGCCGAGATCGCCAGATTGCGCATGGTGAGTGCTGCTCGATCGAACAGCACGGCAATCAGCATCACCGCCAGCATGATGAAGCTGCGCTCGGCGGCAACGACGACTCCAGAGATGATGAGATAGGCCGCGATCGAGAACAGTGCGGCGAAGGCGGCATACTTCTTGACCGGGCGACGCGCGGAAAAGTCGGGAAACAAGGCGAAGGCGCCGCGCAGCAAGCCCATGATGGTGCCTGCGACCAGCGCCATGTGCAGTCCCGAAATCGAGATGATGTGGTAGATGCCGGTACGTCGCATCGCCTCATTGATGTCATCGGGAATGCCGGCGCGCACGCCGACGATCAGCGCCGCGGCGATCTCGCCTTCGGCGCCGCCGACGCTCGCCCTGATATGGTCGGCGATGGCCTCGCGGGCATTTTCCACGCTAGAGGAAATTCGGGCCGGCAGCGGCATGTCGCCACCGTCGCTGACGACAAGCTTGGGGTTGCCGAGAAAGAACCCGCTGCCGCCGATGCCGGCAAAATAGCTGTCGAAGGAGAAATCATAGCTGTCCGGCCGCACCGGCCCAGTCGGCGGCAAAAGCTTGGCATATCCAGTGATGAGGGAGCCTGCGGTCACGTCAGCCGGGATCTTGCGTGCCGAAAGCCGCACCCGTTCCGGCGCATAGCGCAGTTTCGGTCTTGCGGTCGACGTCACGTCGATGGTCAGCCGGATACGGCCAGTTTCCATCCGGTCGAGCGAGACGACGCGGCCGGTCACCTGCGTCGAGATTTCCGAGCCCAACATTTGTGTGCCCGCACGCCACGTCTCGACCTTGGCAGCAAGCAGTCCTAGGGCGCACAAAAGCGCCGCCATGAAACACAGATGGGTCTTTGGCCATGAGCGCGAGACCAGCGCACAGATCCCCGTCAAGATGACAACCGCGACAGGTCTCGCAAAGTCGGGTTCAGCCGTCAGCGAAAAATAGCCGATCGCTCCGATCGCCAGGCAGACCGGCACCAGCAGGAAGGCCACGCCCCGGTCGAGTTCCAGGCTCGCCGCCGTGTTCACGCTGTGGCGCAGGCGAGGCAGTGATGTCAGGCTGATTTGCCGGCGCACGCGAACGATCCTGCCGGTTTCGGCAACAGGAACAGAGGCGGCGACATCCGCTTGCAAGGGCGCCTTGCCGGGATCCGGCACAAGGGGCGATGGCGGCGGCAATGGGGCTGGCCGAGGCGCAAACAGGGACCG
>NZ_RZPQ01001117.1:0-1315 GCF_003999135.1 Mesorhizobium sp. M7A.F.Ca.CA.004.06.1.1
GGCCTGCACAATGGCGCGCCCAATGACCAGGATAACCTGTCCGAGAAGTGGGAGGCGATGTCGGTGGTCAGCGTGCTCGATGCGAAGCTGCCCGACGACTACTTCCTGTTCGTCGCCAACGACAACGACTTCCTCGCCCAGGACGGTTTTCAGGTCGGCGCGCCCTACAAGGCCGAAGACGGCGCCAATGTCGACACCATGTTCCTAGTCTATCAGGTCACGCTGCCGGGTTTGGCCAAGAAGTAACGACCACTGCACGGACGGGCGCGGTTGGCGCGTCCGCCTGGATGGCACCATCAACCAAAAGGCCCGCTCCCGGAAACGGTAGAGCGGGCCTCCTACTTTTACGCGAGTTTTGGTTTTCCACTCAGGTATATTTTCTTGTAAGCCTCGAAAACCGTCTCTAGATCGAATTTATCTTCCAACGCTGGAACAAGATTCAGAAGAGACTTCATTCCTGACAGCAAAGAGAACGCCAGGATCGAGGCCGCCTCCTCAAGTTCGCTTTCGGTGATCGACGGTTCGATCTTCAGCTCAATCCAACCAGGTCGAATTTCATGGAGATGTCGAACGAGCGAGGTCCAGGTCACATGCGCCGCGTCAGCGGATATTTCCCGGTAGACATGGGTCTGCCTGGGAAAGGGCGTCTGTATGTCGGAAATTTGGAACCTCCCCTTTGCCCCGGCACTTCTCCTCAAGAACTCTTGCAAGTGCTTTTCCGCTTCTTTTGCAAGCTTTCCTCTGCCGTTCGCCATGAATTTCTTGGCACGTGATCGCCGACTGACCTCGTCGTCAGATCGCAAGAGATCGATGTATCCGTCCTCGGTCTCAGCCAGAAACAAATGCACCGAGCATTCGATCGCTGAGCGGCAGGTCGATCGAAATGCCAAATCTCTGCCAGCATCAACTAGAACTAATGCCGACTGCGTTTCGGAAAGCAGCCGAGCCAAGAGTGCCAGCGCTGCAGACTTTCTTTCAGCGTGCTCAGCGTCACACAAGTCGATCTTGTCGAGTTCCAACACATCGACGCTTCCTAGAAATTCGCCAAACCAATCGCGCCAAACCTTGCGTATTGGCATAGCCGTCCCCATCCCCATCTGCGGCACTAGCATAACCACATCGTGCCTTGCCTCTCATAGCTTGAGTTGCAGCAACCGGCCAACACATAGCAGGTTCATCCGAACGCCCCGTAGAATCCGCGTGCAGACAAAGCGACCTGATTGAGTCGCGCACAAGCCGCACTGAAATCTTGCGTCACAGTGAGGCTGTCGCAAAGCGACTTTCTCGATGGGCACGCCTGTCGCTACCATGGCGT
>NZ_RZPQ01001118.1:0-1314 GCF_003999135.1 Mesorhizobium sp. M7A.F.Ca.CA.004.06.1.1
GGTAACTGCCGTCTTTGAGCAGCGTCAGCACCAATTCGGCCGCAAGCCGGCCGCCGCCAAAGGTGGTGGCGATCTTCAGGTCGGTCAGGGGCTCGATCCAGTCGCGGGGGGCTGCGATGAAGCCGCAGCGAACCGACGCCGACAGCGTCTTGGAGAAGCTGCCGATGTGGACGACGCGGTTCAGACCATCGAACGCCGCCAGCCTGGGGGCGGGCGCATGTTCAAAATCGGCGAAGATGTCGTCTTCGACGATAGTCAATTCCGACTGGTCGGCGAGCTTGAGCAGCCGATGGGCGGTGACTGGCGACAGCACCGCGCCGGTCGGGTTGTGGATGGCGGAATTGGTGATGTAGAGGCGCGGCCGATGCTCGGCCAGCGCCTGCGCGAACAGATCGATGTCCGGCCCCGACGGCGTGTAGGGAACGCTGACGACCTTGGCTCGGTGGGCGCGCAACAAAGCATGGAAGTTGAAGTAGCAGGGGTCGTCGACCAGCACGGTGTCGCCGGGCTCGATCAGGAACCGGCACAACAGGTCGATGGCCTGCGTGCCTGATTCCGTCAGCATGATCTGCTCGGGAGAGGCCTCGATGCCGTGCCCGGCCATACGCCGCGCCAGCAATTGCCGCAGCGGCGGCAGGCCGAGCGGCGTGCCGTAATCGGCCAGTGCGACATCGTCGGCACGCGCTACCGTGCGCAGTGCCCGGCGCAGACCGGCCTGCGGCATCCACGAGGCCGGCAGCCAGCCGCAGCCGGGTTTCAGCATGTCGTCGCCGGCCTCCAGGGACTGGCGTGAGATCCAGAGTGGATCGACCGCGCGGTCGAGGCGGGGGCCGATTTCGGCCAGCGACAGCGGCGCCAGCGATCCGGCGGCATAGAATCCGGAGCCCGGCCGCGAGCGGATCGTCCCTTCGGCGGCGAGCCGCTCATAGGCTTCGACCACGGTGGATTTGGACACTCGCATGGATTTGGCAAAGGCGCGGATCGACGGCAATTGCGCTCCCGGCGTCAGGCTGCGCGCCGCGATCCGCTGGCGGATCGTCGCCATGACACCTTCGACCAGCGTTCCGCTGCTCTCGCTTCCTGTGGTCTGTTTGTCCATCCGTACTGCTCTGCCAAGCATGACAGTTTTGCATAATTGTACCGCATTGTCTCTGGCGATACCACCGGCTCCGCGCGATACGGAGCCGACAAACGGAGCATACGATGGACAAGACCGCGAGCGGCTGGATGAATGGATTCATCGGCGTGTTGATCTTCAGCGGCTCCCTGCCGGCAACGCGCGTGGCGGTCAGGGATTTCGATCCGACATTCCTG
>NZ_RZPQ01001119.1:0-1314 GCF_003999135.1 Mesorhizobium sp. M7A.F.Ca.CA.004.06.1.1
GTCGCGGCCGGAAATTCCTTCGCCAGCCGTTTTGGCGTCCACATCGCCGTGCTCATCTTCGTCGCGATCTGGACCATACCGACGCTCGGCATCCTGGTCTCGTCGCTGCGCGACAAGAACCAGATCATCGCCTCGGGCTGGTGGAACTCGTTCGCCAGTTCCACCCAGACGGAAGCAGGCCGGCTCCCGCCCGCCTCGGCGCAAGTCGAGAAGGACGGCAAGTTCGTCCTCGAGGGCAATATCTTCGGCGACGGCGCCAAGCGCGACATCAGCGCCTTCGGGGTCAAATCGGCGACACCGACGCAATATCCCGCCGGCACCACAGCCGATCTCGGCGACGGCGTGACCTTGCAGCTCAATGCCGACGGCAGCTTCATCATGCATTCCCCGAAAGCATTCGAAGGCGATCGCGGCCAGCGCGTCTATTATGCTTCGTCGGCGCCGCCGAAATTCACCACCGACAATTACAGAACCGTGCTGTTCTCCGAAGGCATCGGACGGTCATTCATGAATTCCCTGACCGTCACCATTCCGGCTACCGTCATCCCGATCCTGATCGCCGCCTTTGCCGCCTATGCGCTGGCCTGGATGCGGTTTCCCGGCCGGGCGCTGCTGATCGCCGTCATCATCGGCCTGCTGGTGGTGCCATTGCAGATGTCGCTGATCCCGCTGTTGAAGCTCTACAACGGCGTCGGCGCTTTCTTCGGCATGCCGTCGAAGACCTATCTCGGCATCTGGCTGGCGCATACCGGCTTCGGCCTGCCCTTCGCCATCTACCTGCTGCGCAGCTACATTGCCGGCCTGCCGCGCGAAATCATGGAATCGGCGCGCATCGATGGCGCCAGCGATTTCGAGATCTTCGTCAAGATCGTCTTGCCGCTGTCGTTCCCGGTGCTGGCTTCGTTTGCCATCTTCCAGTTCCTGTGGGTATGGAACGATCTGCTGGTGGCGATGGTTTTCCTCGGTACAGAGGCAGACCAGATCGTGCTGACCGCCAAGCTCAACGCGCTGTTGGGCTCGCGCGGCGGCGACTGGGAGATTCTGACGACATCGGCTTTCGTGACCATCATCGTACCGCTGATCGTGTTCTTCTCGCTGCAGCGCTATTTTGTCCGCGGGCTGCTTGCCGGCTCGGTGAAAGGAGGCTGAGACGATGCAATCCGCTTTGAAGGCCAGCTCGAAGCCTGACCTCGCCATCGATCGCGACTGGTGGCGGGGCGCGGTGATCTACCAGATCTATCCGCGCAGCTATCAGGACTCGAATGGCGACGGCATCGGCGATCTCAAGGGCATCATAGGCCGCCTCTCCTATAT
>NZ_RZPQ01000111.1:0-11352 GCF_003999135.1 Mesorhizobium sp. M7A.F.Ca.CA.004.06.1.1
CGGGCGTGCCCAATCGCCCGAGCGGCGTCCGGTTCGCCTGTTCATCTCGCCAGGACTCGTCGCGGCCCTTGATGAAATCAGTGTCGACGACGCCCGGTGACACCGACACGACCCTGATTTTCGGAGCCAGGGCGCGCGCCAGCGACTTGGTTAGGTTGTCGACAGCGGCCTTGGAGGCGCAGTAGGCGATGTTGCTGCCCATGGCGGTTGCGCCGGCAATCGACGAGATGTTGACAACGACGCCGCTGGCGGCGCGGTCGAGCAGCGGCCGCATTGCCCGCGTCGCGGCGATGACACCACGCACGTTGACGCTGAAGATGCTGTCGATCAACGCGTCGTCCAGACCATCGAGGTCCGGATGCGGTACGAAACGGGTTATGCCGGCGCAATTGACCAGGATATCGAGCCGGCCGAACCTTTCCTCGATCTGGCCGGCCAATCGCGCGAGGCAGTCGCTGTCGGTGACGCTCGCCTCGGCGACGAGATGATCGCGGGGCGTTAGCGACGAGACCAGCGCTTCGGCCGCCTGGCGTGAACTGTTGTAGCCGACGACGACCGACGCCCCTTCCTGCGCGAGCCTCGATACGATCTGCGCGCCGATACCACCGGTCGCTCCGGTCACCAGGGCAACCTTGTCTTGCAGCATTGCCGCCATGGCCCTCTCCGTGTCAGACGCTGGTACGTTGCTTATAAGCGACGAGCGCCATGAGATTGCGGTCGCGCCAGGTGCTGCGTTCACCGAGGCGGGATGCCGACAGTTTCTCGCGGCGTTCGGCTTCGGCCTTGCCGATCAGCGCTTCGGACCAAGGCGCCAGATCGCGCCTTGCCAGTGCGATCGCGTGGTAGAGCGGCCCCAGACGCCGCGCATAGTCGGCAATCCCGCCAGGCGCGTTGAGGTCGATCGTCTCGAACGGTCCCATGAAGGACCAGCGGTAGCCAAGCCCGTGCGACACCGTCAGATCGATGTCGGCGGCACTTGCGACACCTTCCTCAAGCAATGCCCAGGCTTCGTTGAGCAGCGCACCCTGGAGCCTGTTCAGGACAAAGCCCTCCACCTCCTTGCGCACGACGATGGCCGCCTGGCCCACGGCTTCCATTTGTTCCCGTAGCCAAGGAACGATGTTTGCGTCCGTCCATGGCGCCGGAACCAGTTCGACCAACGGGATCAGATGTGGAGGATTCACCGGATGCACCACGAGGAAGCGTGCGCGTTTTACACATTGTTCCGTAAACGCCGAGGCAGGAATACCTGAGCTGGAGCTGCCTACGACGGCATCGGGCCGCATGGCCCGATCGATCTCGAGGCAGACGGCCTGCTTGACATCGCGCCGTTCGAGCACCGATTCCTGGATATAGTCGGCATCGGCAACCGCACTCTCGAGCGTGTCGACCACCCTTAACCGCCGCATGACAGGATCGATCGCATCGATCAGCCCGGCTTCGTGCATGTCGGCAAGACTGGCGCGGATCCTGTCAATCACCGCCACGCGGATGTCGTCGCTGCCGTCATAGATGGTCACGTCATGACCAGCACGAGCGAAGACGATCGCCCAGCCGCGGCCGACGAGCCCTGCCCCGACAATGGCCACCTTGCGGATTTGCTCCATTACTGCACCCACGATTTCTCGCCGTCCGCGAGGCAGATTTCAGTGATGCGCAGGCCATCCTTGGTGATGCGCGAGGGGAAACGGTCCTTCAGCCGCTCTTCGTGGATGGGAATGACGCGCCGTGCCTCGTAATTCACCTGCTTCATCATCTCCTCGGTCGCCAGCACGAGATTGGTCTGGCTGCCGACCGCAAGGCCCACCGGGACGTAGAGCGTCTCGACATCGACGGCAGCTCCCGAGCCCTCGATATTGTCGAAGACATAGACGAGATCGCCTGCCAGCACCCAGGTATCTTCGTTGCCGTTGCGTACGGTGACCCACATCGAACCGTAGGTGTGGCTATCGAAGGCGGGATGGAGATCGACGTTCGGCAGCACGTCCTGCTTTGCGCCATCGATCGTCACCAGCCGCTTCTGGCGGGCCAGGTCGACACCGCGTACGATATCGCCAGGGTCGACGGCGACGTTCATCCAGCGCATGCGGTCCGGCAGCGACATCGCCCAGACCCATTTCGCGATTTCGCGCTCCTGGATGTAGAAGGTAGCCTTCGGGAAGTCCTCGACATTGCCGAAATGATCGAAGTGGGCGTGGGTGACGAAGACCGTGTCGACGTCCTGCGGCGACAGGCCGATCTCGCTGAGGACGGCCTCGGGTGAGTGCCAGTTCTCGACGCCGAACTTGTCGCCGAGATGCTTGCCGTAGTCCTTGTTGTTGTAGCCGACATCGACCATGGCGACGTGGCCGTTGCCCTTGATCAGCGCATAGCAGTAGGGAAGCTTGACGTGACCCTGATTGTGGGCGCCGTAGAGCACGCCGCTCTTGTGGTAGTTGGTGACGTAGCTGTACTCAAGCACCCAGATCGAATATTGACCCATCGTTTCCTCCCTGTTTTCGCCAGCGCTGTGCACAACTGCAGCAGGCATGATTGAAATCGATCGGCGTCATGCCGGCGCGCGGCTCCGACGCCGCCTGCAGCCAGGCATAGGCGTGCTTGATCCTCTCCGCTGCCCGGTCGAGATGCTGCTGCCAGTCGCGCCGCAGCCGGGCCAGGCCGAATTCGTCAAGCACTTCGCCGAGCGTCGCGTGCGCGGTCTCCAGGCGCACGCAATGGGCCTCCAGACCGCGCGGCGTCTGCAAGGCGCCCAGGCGCTGCTTGACCTCGGCCCATTGTTCACAGGCCGCCGGGATATCCGGCAGGTCGAGCACATCGCGGCGACCGCCAGCTTCGGCCAAAACCAGCAAGCCCGCGACCTGCCCAATCAGCCGGCGCAGGCCGTCATAGATGGGACGGGTGGCGACCACGTAGCGGACGACGGCCTCGTCGGTCGCCCCGTCCTTGTCGATGGCTGGTTGGAATTGCCCGCTTTCAGCGTCCGACGGCTGCGGCGCTGCAACCAGCTCGCAGTCGTAGCGGTGAACGTTGACCGCGCGTTCGAAGAAGCGCTTTGCGGATAGATCAGTCATGATGCCTCCTGCGCGTCGTCGCGCGCTCGATCACGGCGCCTGGCGCAATCATCTGCACGACCGGCTCCCGGCCAGCATTCGTGCCCAGTTCCTTGGCCAGCGAAATCGTCGCCTCCAACATCTTTTCGATGGGCTGCTTGACGGTCGTCAGCCCGTGCGAAGGCCAATGCGCCATTTCGATATCGTCGAAGCCGACGATCGAGAGGTCGTCCGGCACGTTGAGGCCCAGTTCCCGAACGCCGTCGAGAAAGCCTATGGCGAGAATGTCGTTGGCGCAGAACACGCCGTCGGGCATCTCTTCAAGATCACGTAGCTTGCAGGCGGCCTCGTAGCCGGCGTGGTAGCTGAACTGCCCCGCATCGATGACGGCAGGCACTGCAAGGCCGCGCTCGACCGCGCGTTCGCTGAAGCCGCGGTGACGGGCAACATTGGTCGAGGCATCCGCCAGCGCGGCGATGTAGGCCAGGCGCCGGTGGCCGGTGTCGGCCAGATAGTCGGCAATGCTGCGGCCGCCCAGGATGTTGTCGCAGGAGATGCCGAAAGCGTGGTCGTCGGCCGACAGCCGGTTGAAGAAGATCACCGGCGTGCCGGCGTTGCGGCACTCCTGCGCGGCTTCCGACGACAATGTTGCCGCGAGAATGATGGCGAGGTCGGGCTGGTAGTTGAGAAGAAGGCGCAGCGCCTGGTCGACCTCGCCCGACTGGTCGGCCGCGACCAGCATCACGTTCATGTCGATGGCGCGCAGCTCGGTGGTGAGCCGGGTGAGGACTTCCGGGTAGAACGGATTCTTGATGTCGGCGACGACCACGCCGACAATGCGCGTCTTCTTGGTGATGAGACTGCGCGCGAAGGGGTTTGGCGAATAGCCAATCTCCCTCGCGCGGTTCAACACCACGTCGCGCGTGCCCTTGGCGATCACCGCATCGGCGTGAAAAGCCCTGGAGACGGTCGAAACAGACATGCCGAGGTCGCGCGCCAGATCCTTCACGGTCAGGCGGGGTTTGCTGTTCTTGTTGCGGGCGATGACCGACATGAAAACTCCGTTGCGCTGCCTTAGGCCTCGTTGCGACCTCCGTAGCGGCGGACCCGGATGTTGGCCTGCTCGGCATGTCCGTAGAAACCCTCCAGGGCACACAGGCGCGAACAGTACTCGCCGATCATGGCGCTCGCTTCGTCGGTCAGGACGCGCTGATAGGTGCAGGTCTTGATGAACTTGCCAACCCACAAACCGCCAGTGTAGCGGGCCGCCTTCTTGGTCGGCAGCGTATGGTTGGTGCCGATGACCTTGTCGCCATAGGCGACATTCGTGCGCGGCCCCAAAAACAGCGCGCCGTAGTTGCGCATGTTGCCGAGGAAGTAGTCGGGATCGCGCGTCATCACCTGCACGTGCTCGGAGGCGATACGGTCGGCTTCCACAACCATTTCCTCGTAGGAATCGCATACGATCACCTCGCCGTAGTCAGCCCACGCCTTGGCGGCGATCTCGGCCGTCGGCAGGATTTTCAGCTGCCGCTCGATCTCCGCCATGGTGTCGCGCGCCAGCTTCGGCGAATTGGTCAGAAGCACCGCCGGGCTTGTCGGGCCATGTTCGGCCTGGCCGAGCAGGTCGGTCGCGCAGATCTCGCCGTCGACGCTGTCGTCGGCGATCACCAGCGTTTCGGTCGGACCGGCGAACAGATCGATCCCGATGCGCCCGTAGAGCTGGCGCTTGGCCTCGGCGACGAAGGCGTTGCCCGGACCGACAAGCATGTCGACGCGCCCGATGGTCTCGGTTCCGAGCGCCATGGCGCCAACGGCCTGGATGCCGCCCAAAACGTAGATCTCGTCGGCGCCACCCATGTGCATGGCGGCGACGATGGCCGGATGCGGCCCGCCTTGGAACGGCGGCGCGCAGGCGATGATCTTCTTCACGCCGGCGACCCTTGCCGTCACCACGCTCATGTGCGCGGAGGCGACCATCGGATATTTGCCGCCCGGCACGTAGCAGCCGACCGTGTCGACGGGAATGTTCTTGTGGCCAAGGACGACACCCGGCAGCGTTTCCACCTCGAGATCCTGCAGGCAGGCGCGCTGCTTCTCGGCGAAATTGCGGACCTGCGCCTGGGCGAAGCGAATGTCCTCCAGATCCCTTGCCGAGACTTTGGAGATGGCCTGTTCAATATCGCTGTCGGTCAGCCGGAAGCTCTGCGGCGACCATCTGTCGAAACGCTCCGACAGTTCCCGGACGGCGGCGTCGCCCCGCTTCTCGATATCGGCGAGGATCGTCTCGACGGTCGTTCGGACAACCGCGTCGCCCTGGGCGACAGCCTCGGGATCTCTGCCCCGCTTCAGAAAGGTCGGCATGTTCTCATCCTTGTCTTGGGTGGGATGGACGGCAGGGTGCCGTCCATCGATCGCATTGCTGGTCGTCAGGGCTTCACCGTCGGCTCGATCTTGGTGAGCTTGTATTCGTCGGCCGGGGCCTTGCACGACGAGCAGTTGATGCCGGGCGCGTCGGGCGCCTGCTTCACATCCGCCGGCAGCGGCTGGATGGCCGCTCCGGGCGTCGGCTTGCCCTCGAGCGCCGACTGTAGCGACAGTTCCGGCAGAAGCTCGGGATTGAAGACCTCGGTGACGAAGGATGAGGGCACCTTGTCGGACGGGAACACGTTGCAGCCGTCGGCGAAGGTGTCGCCCTTGCAAGGCTTGACCTGATCAGCCGGCACCCAGGGCAGCGGGTACTCGATGTTCATCGGCTTCAGGTCGCGCTTCTTGGTCAGGATCTCCATCATCAGCTTGAAGGCGTAGCCGGAGGTGGCGGGCGGCGAGCCGGCCGAGACGCCTTTGAGACCCATGCCCTGCATCTTCGGATCGGCAAGGCCGAGGCGGAAGCCGTCGGAGTTCTCGCCGGTCATCGGCACGAGCTTGTTGCCCTTGTCGAGCTGCGCTTGGATCGCACCGTATTCGCCGGCCTGGGCCCAGATGCCGTCGACGTCCGGATGCGCGGCGAGCGCCTTGGCCGTCTCCTGCTGCGTGGTGCGGTCATCCCAGTAGGAATAGTATTCCGCGACCACCTTGATGCCGGGATACTGGTTGAAGATGTGCATCGCGCCGTCGGTGTGGCGCTTATCGACCGAGTTGCCCGGAACGCCACGGCTCAGGAAGATGTTGCCCTTGCCGCCGAGGATGTTGACCAGCGCCTGGGCGCTGTTCTCGCCGAAACCAGCGGTGATGTAGCTGACGTTGTAGGCGCAGGGTTCGGTCACCGTCGCGTCATACATAAAGAAGAGCACGCCCTTCTGGCAGCCGCGATGGATGGTGCGGTTCAGCGCCGTCGACGAGATCGGGAAGCTGATGATGCCGTCGGCGCCATCCTGGATCATGCTCTCATAGGCCGAGATCTGCGCCTGCGGATCGGTGCCGGAGATGACCTCCTTCAGCTCCACGGTCTTGTCGTAAGGCGGCGTCTGCGCCAGCGCCTTGACGATGTTCGCGGCCTCCGACTGCCAGGAATTGCCGCTGTAGCTCAGCGACAGATAGACCTTGAGCTTCTTGTCCTGCGCGTCGGCATGGTCGATGACCGTCGCAACGCCCGCAGTTGTGGCAAGCGTCAGCGACGCGGCCAGTCCCAGTCTTCTTAACAGCTTCATTTCCATCAACCTCCCTTTGGATTTGGCCCTTTCAGGTGCCGGACCAGAGCTTGTGAGAACGTTCTCACAATTGGACAAAAAGTATCACACGCAGGCGCATGGTCATTTCCTTCGCGTCAGCAACCGATTTCCGATGTGGGTCAGGAACTCGCCCCGCAGCACCAGCAGCGCCCCGACGATGATCGCGCCCTCGATGATGGTGCGCCATCCCTCGCTGAGCCCGATGGCCGAGATCATCATGCCGAGCGTGGTCAGAAGGATTGCGCCGCCGACCGTACCGATGAAGGTTCCGCCGCCACCGAGGATCGAGGAGCCGCCGATCACGACGGCGGCTATCGAGGGCAGCATGTAGCTGTCGCCCATCCTGAGCGTCGCGCCGTTAGAGTAGCCGACCAGCATCATGCCGACGAAGCCGGCGCAAACGGCGCTGATCGCATAGGGCATGAGTTCGAGCCGGTTGACGTTGACGCCGGCGATGAGCGCGGCGTTCCTGTTGGTGCCGAGCGCGCGAAGCCGACGTCCTAGCGCGGTGAAGTTCTGCAGCAGCCAGCCGAGCAGGATGAAGGCGAGGGTGAAGTAGATGACCACCGGCACGCCGAGAAACCACGCCTTCATCAGCCATAACAGGGCCGATGGCGAACCGCCGCGCGGCGTGCCGCTAGTATAGCCGAGCGCCGCGGAGGCGATGACGATCGACGTCGCCATCGTCATGATGAAAGGCGGCACCTTTAGCCAGACGATACCGACGCCGCTCACCGCGCCGACCAGGGCACAGATGAGCAGGATGGCCGGCAGCATGTACCAGATGCCGGCGTCGTTCGTGCCGATCCAGTTCGTCGTCAAAACGCCGCCGAGCGTGATGAGCGCGGGTATCGACAGATCCAGTCCGCCGATCAGGATGACAAGCCCCTGCCCAAAGGAAAGGATGATCAGGAAGGATGCAAGGATCAGCACTGTGAGAACCTGGCTCCAGGAGCCGAGCGCCGGGCTGATGAAGCGCGAGCACAACACGAGCACGATGCTCAGTCCGAACACGACAAGTGTGTTCACCGTTTCGCGGTCCAGCTTCTGCCTGCCGCGCTGGTCGGAAGAGGCGTCGAAAGGCATCGCCATGTCCTTATGCGCGTTCACCGGGCGTCGTCCTTCTTGAGCAGGCGCGCCACCGCGTTGCCGAAGACGATCGCGAGCACCAGCACGAAGCCCTGGAAGATGCCGGTGTAGAAAGACGACACACCGCCCGAGAACAGCACTTTCTGCAAAAGCATGAGCGTGCCGGCGCCGAGGATCGAGCCGATAAGGCTGCCGCGGCCACCGCTGAGCGGTGTGCCGCCAAGCGCCACGGCGGCAAAGGTGAGCACCAGGAATGGAGTGCCCGCCGTCGGATTGCCGGTCGCGGTCTGGGCGCTCAGCATGAAGCCGGCGACGCCATAAAGGATGCCAGCGCCGACGAAGGCAGTGATGCGCACGCCCGATACGGCCACGCCGGAGTAACGGGCCGACTGCTCGTCGGCGCCGATCGCATAAAGGCCGATGCCGGTGTTCGTTCGCCGGAAGGCCAGCCACAGCACGGCGGCGGCAACCAGGAACAGACCGGCAATCGGAACGACACCGAAGAGCGTGTCGGTCAAGGTGTAGGTGACAAAGTCGGAGACCATGCCGCCGGGCGCGTCGAGGATGACGAGCGCCAGCCCCTGGCAGATGATCATCGTGCCGAGCGTCGCCGCGATGGTCTGGAGCCCGAGCCTGGCAACCAGAATGCCGTTGATCATGCCGACGATGGCGCCGATCGCGCAGCACATCAGCAGGCTGATCAGCGCTCCGCCCGGGCCGTCGAGCGGATAGACGGCCATCAGCACGTTGGTCAGCGAGACGACGCCCGCGACTGACAGGTCAAAGCCGCGACTGATGACGACCAGCGTCTCGCCCGCCGCCGCCAGCGCCAGCGGCGTCGAATTGTTGACGAGGTCGGTGAATGTGTAGACCGAGAGCGCATCGGGCTGCCAGAACGCGTAGAGCGCGTAGAGCAGGACGTAGATCAGCGCGACGATACCGGTGCCGCTGATGACGGCGCGCCAGAAAGGCGAGCGGCGAGGCGCTGGATTTGCCGCGATCGCGCTCATGCAGCCACTCCCTTCGCCGCACTCCGAGCGTGGCCGATCAGCGCGCCGACGATGGTCTGCTCGTCGATGGCGTCGCCCTGATATTCGGCAAAGATGCGGCCGCCGTAGAGCACGATACAGCGATGCGCGAGATGGACGAGTTCCGGCAGTTCGGATGAATAGAAGAGCACCGAGCCGCCGTCGGCGGCGAATTTGCGAATCGCCTCGTAGATCGACTGCTTGGTGCCGACATCGACCCCGCGCGTGGGATCGAAGAGCAGCAAGGTGCGCGCGCCGGTCATCATGACGCGCGCCAGAAGCGCCTTCTGCTGGTTGCCACCCGAAAGCTCGTCGATCTTGAAATGCAGGTAGCGCTCCTGAAGGTCGACCGCCGCGGCGGTTTTCCTCGCGGCGCGACGCTCGCCGGCGGGCCAGACGATGCCGCCCTGCGCAATGCGGGAAATGATCGGCAGCACCATGTTGCTGGCCGTGGTAAGGCCGCCGAGGATACCTTCCGATTTGCGATCCTCAGGCAGGTAGGCAAGGCCGTTGCCAAAATAGAGCGCGTCGCCTGGGCTGCCGATATGAGCGCGCACGCCGTCGATCTCGATGCTTCCGCCCTTCGCCTTGGCAAGGCCGACCAGTGTCCTGAACAGGTCGCGCTGCCCTTGACCTTCAAGCGCGGCGATGCCGACGATCTCGCCCTGCCTGACATTGAACGACACCTCGTTCAGGATGCCGCCCGAAAGGCCTTTGACGCTCAGCGCGATGGGCGCGGCATCACCTGCTACGGGCAATGTGTTGACCGTTTCACGCGCGCTGCGGCCGACCATCATCTCGAAGATGTTCTCGTCCGAGGCGCCCGAAAGCTCGACGGTGCCGATGCTGCGGCCGTTGCGCAGTATAGTGGCACGCGAGCACAAGCTGCGTACTTCCCCGAGGCGATGGGAAATATAAAGGATTGCGGTCTGCAAGGATTTTTGCCGCCGCACCAGCTCGAACAGCCATTCGACGTCGGCCAGCGCGGCCGTCGGCTCGTCGAGGATCAATAATTTCGAAGCGTGGGTGAAAGCACGGACGATTTCGAGCCGCTGACGGTCCGACAGCGAGAGCACACCCACGGGCGTGTCAGGATCGAAATACGCCAAACCATAATCCTTAAGCGTCTTTCGAGCGGAGGCTATCGCCGTGCGATGCGACGCGAGACCGAGCATGCCCCTGGGCATTTTCGGCAGCATCAGATTCTCGGCGATGCTGAGGTTGGGCAGCAGGCTGAGTTCCTGGAAGGCCGTCGCCACGCCCTGCGCCCGCGCACCGACGATGTCGTGCGGCGCATAGGGCGCGCCAAAGATCGACAGCGATCCGCTGTCCGGCTTCACCACGCCGCTGAGGATCTTGACAAGCGTCGACTTGCCGGCGCCGTTCTCGCCCAGCAGTGCATGGACTTCACCCGGACGCAGGTCAATGGAAACGGAATCGAGCGCGACTGTCGGTCCGTAAGACTTCGCAATCTTGGCGATGCGAACGGCTAGAGGGGTCTCGTCGGTGCTCATCCCTCCTCCCAAGGTAAGGTCGCAACTGCAGTGAGAACGTTCTCTGAGAACGTTCTCACCCTTTCATAAACCGATATTCGTTGTCAACCGGGTATTTGGCGGCCGCATCTCGCTCGACGGCATAGTTTGCGACTTCGCTTCGACATCGACACCGCGGGTCGGCTCATCGAGCAACAGAATTCGGCTGCCGGCATAGACCCAGCGCCCAATCACCACTTTCTGCTGGTTGCCGCCCGACAATGTGCCGACCGGCGTGTCGATCCGCGCCGTCTTGATGCCGATACGACGAATGATATCGCCCGCCGCGTCTGCCATGCGTGATGCCGAGATCACGCCGTTCACCGCCACTCTCGAGAAGTCGGTGGCGACGGTGTTCTCGTCAACGCCGAGTAGCGGCAAGATGCCATCCTCCTTGCGACTTTCAGGCTCATCCCGATTCCGCTTTTGACTCTCTCGCCATACGAGGCACTGGTGATGTTCTTTTGATCGAGCAAGACCGTACCGGCACGCACCGTATCGACCCCACCGATCGCCCCCAGCAGTTCGGTGCGGCCCGAGCCGAGCAGGCCGGCGAAACCCAGCACCTCGCCTCGCCTCGGGATCGAACGAGACACCTGAAAGCTTCGGTGGCACGGCAAGATCGCGCACCGACAACACGTTGTCTCCGCCCCTCGCCTCTCCTTTGCGCCACGAGTTGACCTAGCGCAGCACCGAGAAGCCTTAGGCGCCGGGCGGACCTGGAGGCGCAACCACCGACACCGACATTCGCTGATGGTGGCCATCTGAATTGAGAATTCGTCTCGAAGCAAAACAGCAAGATAATCCGGGTACACAATGAGGCGTGTCCCAGCCCTGATCCCATCAGTGATCCATCGCCTTGACGATCTCTTCAGTCATCTTCTTGGCATCGCCGAGCAGCATCATGGTGCCGTCCTTGTAGAACAGCGTGTTGTCGATGCCGGCATAGCCGGAGCCGAGCGAGCGCTTAACGAACAGGCAG
>NZ_RZPQ01001120.1:0-1313 GCF_003999135.1 Mesorhizobium sp. M7A.F.Ca.CA.004.06.1.1
ATGCCACCCTGGTCAGCGTCACGGGCGGGCACAGCGGCTCGCTCAACTTCGCTACCGGTACGCTGTCGGCGACGAACGGTACCGGCCTGCAGTTCGACAATGCGGACGGCATCTACAGTTTCGTCGGCACGACGACGCTGAATGGCGGCAATGCCAGCGTCGACATCCTCAACGGCTCGGGCGGCACGTTCAATTTCGGCACCGGCACCTCGATCATCAGCCCCAGCGGCACGGCGTTCAACGTCAATGGCGGCACCGCCACCGTCACCTATGCCGGCACGATCACGCAAGCCACCGCCGGCCAGCGCATGATCGTCGTCGCCGACACCGCCGGCGGTTCGGTGAATTTCACCACTGCCGTGGCGAACGGGCTCAACGACACCGGCGGCACCGGCATTGTGATCGACGGCGCGGCGGGCAGCGTCACCGTCAGCAATGCCAGCCTGACGGGCACGGCCGGCATCACCATTCTCGGCGATTCGACCAACAATGCGACCGGCACCTACACTTTCAACAATGTCGCCATCCAGACCGACGCGGGGGCTGCGAACAATGCCTTCGTCGTCGATGGCGACCAGGGCACGCCAGGCAATGACGACGTCAGCGCGGTCGTCAACCTGAACAATGTCGACATCACCAACCCTGGCGGCAATGTCGCCAACATCCGCGGCATGGCCGGCGGCTCGGTCAATTTCGACAGCGCCAGCACGATCACTCGCAACGACGGCGGGCTGGGCATTGCCGTGCTCAGCAACGCCGGCGGCACGATCAACTTCGGCGGCGCGGTCAAGACGCTCTCGACCGGCGTCAACGCCGCCGTCATCATGACCAGCAACCCCGGCGCCGCCATCAACTTCACCAATGGCGGGCTGGTTATCAACACAACGAGCGGCGACGGCTTCAACGCGACCGGCGGCGGCACGGTGACGGTGCAGGGCACCGGCAACACGATCACCTCCGGCACAGGCACGGCGCTCAACGTCGTCAACACGAATATCGGCGCCAGCGGGCTGAATTTCCAGAGCATTTCGGCGAATGGCGGCATCAACGGCATCGTGCTCAACAATACGGGCTCGGGTGGATTGACCGTTACAGGTGTCGGCACCACCGCCGGCTCGGGCGGCACAATTCAGAACACAACCGGGCGCGGCGCCAGTTTCATCAGCGCGAGCAACATCACGCTGAAGAACATGAATTTCACCAATGCCGGCACCGACGATCTCGATGCCGACAATTCGGGGCTTTCGACTGGTGACAACCTCACGACCAACGCGGCCATCCACCTTCAAAACGTCTCTACGGCGACGCTGGAC
>NZ_RZPQ01001121.1:0-1306 GCF_003999135.1 Mesorhizobium sp. M7A.F.Ca.CA.004.06.1.1
GCCACAGAAGAACCGAAGATGGTGAAGGCGAGCGGCACTTTTCCTGCGGTGTCTTCCGCCGTCCAGTCCATGATCGTCCGACGCTCGGCCTGGCAACGGAAGTCGCCTAGCTGACCGAGGCCGAGCGTCGGACGATCATGGACTGGACGGCGGAAGACACCGCAGGAAAAGTGCCGCTCGCCTTCACCATCTTCGGTTCTTCTGTGGCTGAGCAGGTGGCGCAGGTTCGCCATGCCGAAAGCGTCGGAGCGGATTGGGTGATCCTGCAGCCGCCGCCAGCCGGATCCTATGGTGCGCCGGAATACATCAAGTTCTTCGGCCGCGTCGCCGAGGCGACCGACCTGCCGGTGGCGATCCAGAACGCGCCGGCCTTTTTCGGGCGCGGCCTGTCATCGGACGAAATCCGCGAACTCGTCACGCTGCATCCCAACATAAGGCTGATCAAGGGCGAAGGTCCGGTCACCGACATCGCCGGGCTGATCGAGCGCACCGAAGGCCGGATACCGGTTTTCAACGGACGCGGCGGCCTGGAACTGATCGACAATTTCCGCATCGGTTGCCGCGGCATGATCCTGGCGCCGGATTGCGCCGACTATGCCGTGCGCGCCTATCATGCGTTCCGCGCCGGAGACGAAGTCACGGCCGAGGCTGAATATGCAAGAATATTGCCGGCTGCCGTCTTCGTCATGCAAGGCATCGAGAGCCTGGTCTGTTACGGCAAGCGGCTGTTCGGCGCCCGCGCCGGCATCCCGGTACATGACCGGGCTCCGGCGATGCGGCCAGGCGAGCCTGGCCTCGCAATGGTGGAGCGCTTTGCGATTGGTCTGGGTCGGTTGCCTGGCTGAACGGCAACTGCCTTTCAGTAGGTCGTCCGTCCACCCGACAGGTCGAACGTGGAGGCGGTTGTAAAGCTGTTCTCCTTGGAGACGAGCCAGGCGACCATCGCCGCGGCTTCGTCAACCTCCAGCAGGCGGCCGCGCGGAATGCGCGAGCGCATATATTCGATGTGCTCCGGCGTCAGTTGTTCGAGGATGCGCGTCTGTGCCGTGGCCGGCGAGATGCAGTTCACGGCGATGTCGTACTGCGCCAGTTCCTTGCCGAGCGACTTGGTCAAGCCGATGACCGCCGCCTTCGAGGCTGAATAGGCGGAGGCGTTGGGGTTGCCTTCCTTGCCGGCCACCGAAGCGATGTTGACGATCCGTCCGTAATTGCGCTCCTTCATTCCGGGAACCACGGCGCGATTGACGTAGAACGTACCGTTTACGTTGACGTCGATGACCTTCTTCCACGTCTCGATGTCGTAGAC
>NZ_RZPQ01001122.1:0-1305 GCF_003999135.1 Mesorhizobium sp. M7A.F.Ca.CA.004.06.1.1
GGCCGGACGGCGACGCCGGGCTGACCGGCCGCAAGATCATCGTCGACACCTATGGCGGTGCCGCACCCCATGGCGGCGGTGCCTTCTCCGGCAAGGACACCACCAAGGTGGATCGTTCGGCGGCCTATGCGGCGCGCTACCTGGCCAAGAACGTCGTGGCGGCGAAACTCGCCGACCGCTGCACCATCCAGCTTTCCTACGCCATCGGCGTTGCTCAGCCGCTGTCGGTCTATGTCGACTTGCACGGTACCGGCAAGGTCGACGAGGCAAAGCTCGAGGACGCGCTGCGCACGGTGATGGATCTGTCGCCGTCGGGTATCCGCCGTCACCTCGATCTCAACAAACCGATCTACGCCAAGACGTCGTCCTACGGCCATTTCGGCCGCAAGGCCGGCCGTGATGGGTCTTTCTCCTGGGAAAAGACCGATCTCGCCAAGGCGCTCAAGGACGCGGTCGCCGCCTGACAGCGGCGCCGCAAAGTCCCACCATGGATCCGAAGGGCAGACCAAGCCGCGCGACCGAAGCCTTTTTCGGTCGCCGGCGCGGCAAAACCATGCGTCCGCAGCAGGCGGCCGCATTGGAAAGCGGCTTTGGCACATATCGGCTCGATCTGACGGCTGAACCGCCGACCGATCTCAGCAGTCTGTTTGAGACGGATGTCAGCGCGGTTCGCCTTGAGATTGGCTTCGGCGGTGGCGAGCATCTCCTGCATCGTGCGATCGAGGCGCCTTCGATCGGCTTTATCGGCGTCGAGCCCTTCGTCAACGGCATGGCCAAGATGATGATGGCGGTGCGCGAGAAACCACTCGCCAATCTGCGGGTCTATGACGACGACGCCACAAGGCTGCTCGACTGGCTGCCGCAAGCCTCGCTCGACGGCATCGATCTGCTCTATCCCGACCCTTGGCCGAAGAAGAAACACTGGAAGCGGCGCTTCGTCAGCCCGGTCAATCTCGAGCGGTTCGCGCATGTGCTGAAGCCTGGTTCAAAATTCCGCTTCGCGTCCGACATCGACACCTATGTCAACTGGACCCTGCTGCATTGCCGCGCGCATGGCGCGTTCGCATGGCAGGCTTGCGAGGCGGCGGACTGGCACCTTTCCTATGAAGGTTGGCCGGGCACCCGTTACGAGGCCAAGGCCATTCGTGAGGGCCGGCGGCCGGCCTATCTGACCTTCATTCGGAAATAAGCTCGCGGTCATAGAGAAATTCCAGGAAAAGTGTGAAACGGTTTTCCGTCCGGAATTGCGTCAAAGCTAGAAGCGGCGGCCGATGCGATCGAAGGCGGCAGGCTCGACGCCGAGAT
>NZ_RZPQ01001123.1:0-1304 GCF_003999135.1 Mesorhizobium sp. M7A.F.Ca.CA.004.06.1.1
GATATGAACCTTGAGAAATACTCAGAGCGCGTGCGCGGTTTTATCCAGTCCGCGCAGACTATGGCGCTTTCCCGCAACCATCAGCAATTCACCCCTGAGCATATCCTGAAAGTGCTCGTCGACGACGATGAGGGCCTGGCCGCGTCGCTGATCGAACGCGCCGGCGGCAACGTCCGCGACGTCAAGCTTGGCGTCGAGACGGCACTCGAAGCGATGCCCAAGGTCGAGGGCGGCAATGGCCAGCTCTATCTGGCCCAGCCGCTGGCAAAAGTGTTTTCGACCGCCGAGGAACTGGCCAAGAAAGCCGGCGACAGCTTTGTCACGGTGGAGCGGCTCTTGCAGGCGCTGGCCATGGAGAAGTCGGCCAAGACCGCCGACATACTGGCCAAGGCCGGCGTCACCCCGCAGGCGCTCAACCAGGTCATCAATGACGTCCGCAAGGGCCGCACCGCCGATTCGGCGAGTGCCGAACAGGGCTACGACGCGCTGAAGAAATACGCGCGCGACCTGACCGCGGATGCCCGTGCCGGCAAGCTGGACCCCGTGATCGGCCGTGACGACGAGATCCGCCGCACCATTCAGGTGCTGTCGCGCCGCACCAAGAACAATCCGGTGCTGATCGGCGAACCGGGCGTCGGCAAGACGGCGATCGCCGAAGGCCTGGCGCTGCGCATCGTCAATGGCGACGTGCCGGAATCGCTGAAGGATAAGCAATTGATGGCGCTCGACATGGGCGCGCTGATTGCCGGCGCCAAATATCGCGGCGAGTTCGAGGAGCGGCTGAAGGCCGTGCTCTCCGAAGTCACCTCGGCCAGCGGCAACATCATCCTGTTCATCGATGAGATGCACACCCTGGTCGGTGCCGGCAAGGCGGATGGCGCCATGGATGCGTCGAACCTTCTGAAGCCGGCGCTGGCGCGCGGCGAGCTGCACTGCGTCGGCGCCACCACGCTCGATGAGTATCGCAAGCATGTCGAGAAGGATGCAGCGCTTGCCCGCCGCTTCCAGCCGGTGTTCGTCGACGAGCCGACGGTGGAAGACACCGTCTCGATCCTGCGCGGCCTGAAGGAGAAGTACGAGCAGCACCACAAGGTGCGCATTTCGGATTCGGCGCTGGTGGCGGCGGCGACGCTGTCCAACCGCTACATCGCCGATCGCTTCCTGCCGGACAAGGCGATCGATCTGGTCGACGAAGCCGCATCGCGGCTGCGCATGCAGGTCGATTCCAAGCCCGAGGCGCTGGACGAGATCGATCGCCGCATCATGCAGCTCAAGATCGAACGCGAGGCGCTCAAGGTCGAGAC
>NZ_RZPQ01001124.1:0-1301 GCF_003999135.1 Mesorhizobium sp. M7A.F.Ca.CA.004.06.1.1
GGCCCGATCATCATGACTGGCGGCGCCATCGGCTCGCTGATCGCGCAGATGCTGCCGGTCAGCGACAACGAGCGCAAGACACTGCTGGTGGCTGGTGCGGCAGCGGGCATGACTACGGTTTTTGGAACACCGATTGCAGCCATCATGCTGGCGGTCGAACTGCTGCTTTTCGAATGGACCCCGCGCAGCTTCATCCCGGTGGCGGTGGCGGCTGTTATCGCCGAGGTCGAGCGCACCATGCTGCATCTGCCCGGGCCGATCTTTCCGTTTCAGGGCGGCATGGAGGTATCCTTTGTCGGCCTTGCCGGCTGGGTGGCGATCGGCGTTTGTGCAGGACTTTTGTCGGGACTGCTGACGCAGATGGTCTATGCCTGCGAGGACGGTTTTCAGAAGCTGCCGATCCACTGGATGTGGTGGCCGATGCTTGGCGGCCTGGTGGTCGGCATAGGCGGGCTGATCGAACCGCACGCGCTCGGTGTCGGCTATGACAACATCACCGACATGCTGGATGGCCGCACCGTCGCGACAGCGGCCCTTCTGCTGCTGGTGGTCAAGGCGATCATCTGGTCGGCAGCGCTCGGCTCGGGAACGTCGGGAGGTGTGCTGGCGCCGCTGTTGATCATGGGTGGGGCTATGGGCGCTGTGCTCGCCGGCGTTCTGCCTGCCGCGGATCCCGGTTTCTGGGCGCTGCTGGCAATGGCCGCCACGATGGGCGGCACGATGCGTGCGCCGCTGACCGCCACGTTCTTCGCCGTCGAACTGACCGGCAACACACATATGCTGGTGCCGCTGATTGCTGCCTGCGCCGCGGCGCACGCCGTCACCGTGCTTCTGATGAAGCGGTCGATCCTGACCGAAAAGATCGCCAGAAGGGGACATCATCTGGTTCGCGAATACCGCGTCGACCCTTTCGCCCTGACCAGGGTGCGCGAGGTGATGACCCCACAGGTCGAAAGCGTGCCGGCGACGATGACGCTGCATGGCGCTGCGGCATTCCTGACAGCGCCGGAAACACGGCATCCGAGTTTCCCGGTGGTCGATGAGCACGGCCATGTGCTGGGCCTCATCGATCCGCCGGCGATATTGCGCTGGAGACGCGCCGGCACGCACCGCACCACCACGCTTGGCGAACTGCTGGCCGGCAGCAAGGTGACGCTGGCCTATCCGGACGAATATCTCGAAGGCCTCTCCGACAAGCTGCTGACGGCCAACGTCTCTCATCTGCCCGTCGTCACTCGCGAAGGCTCTTTGCTGGTCGGCTATGTCGGCTGGAAGGATTTGATGCGCGTGCGGTCCAGGAA
>NZ_RZPQ01001125.1:0-1299 GCF_003999135.1 Mesorhizobium sp. M7A.F.Ca.CA.004.06.1.1
GCGGCCGATGCCGCAGAAACCGTAACCTGACGAGACCGTGCGCACGCCGTCATGGATGACGGCGATGTCGTCCCAGTAGGCAAAGTGCTTCTTGATCCAGACAGCGCTGACCGGGTCGTTTTTCGACAGATTGTCGAGCGTCTCGGCCGACAGCACGACGCCCCAGCCGAACGTGTCGTCGGCGCGGTTGCGCTCGAACACCGTCACATCGTGCGCGGCGTCCCTCAGCTTCATCGAAATGGCAAAGTAGAGGCCAGCTGGTCCGCCGCCGAGAACCGCAACCTTCATGTCTGCGATCTCCTCTTCGCTTGCTGGAGTTCAGTATCGCGCCGGCGACAAGATATTTCAAGCTTAAAGTTTTATATCAAAACGATTGTCCTGACATGGCGAAAGCGCGCCTGCGTGTCATCGCGCAAGCGCGCTGCCGGATCACTTTTCCGGGTTCTTCGGGCTCCACAGCACCGTCTCGGCGTCCTTCTCATAGGCCATTCCGTCGGGATAGCTGATCGCTTCCAGCTGCAGCCCCCACGGCGCCTGGAAATAGAGGATGGTCTGGCCGGCCGCCGGCCCTTCCTTGACCGGCAGCGGCCCCATCCGCGTCTTGACGCCCTTGCCTTCGAGATAGGCTTTGGCGGCAGCGACGTCGTCGACATAGAAGGCGATGTGGAAGCCGCCAATGTCGCTGTTCTTCGGCGTCAGGTTCTTCTGGTCCGGTGCTGTGTATTTGAACAGCTCGATGTTCGAACCATAGCCGCAGCGCACCATGGTGACCTCTTCGATCACCGCCTTCGGGTCGACGCCCAGGAGATCCTGCATGAAGGTGCCCTTGTCGTCGGCGAACGGACCGAACGACATCGCCTTCTTGCAGCCGACCACTTCGGTGAAGAAGTCGACCGCTTGCTTCATATCGGGAACGGTGATGCCGGTGTGGTCGTGGCCGCGCATGCCCGGGATCGAATCCGCCGAGGCCATGCCGGCGCTGCCGAGCATCGTGGCGGCCAGCGTTGCAATTGCGATAGTGGTCTTCATGTCAGTCCTCTCCATTTGGCGGGACTTGGGTCTTTTGGTCGCACGCCCGAGGCCCGCTCTTCGGCGTGCGTATGCATTCATGTCGGCGCCTTGGCGGCGGAAGGAATGTCCAGCCAGTTCGCATCGATCTCGGGCAGCGGAATGGCCGCGATGAGATCGCGCGTGTAGGCCTGCTGCGGCTTGTCGAACAAGGCGTCGGTGGCGCTCGCTTCGACGATCACGCCTTCGCGCATGACGATCACTTGCCGGCACAGCCGCCGGATGACCGAC
>NZ_RZPQ01001126.1:0-1287 GCF_003999135.1 Mesorhizobium sp. M7A.F.Ca.CA.004.06.1.1
GTCTATGCGGTGGTGCAATCGGAAACCGGCCGCGTGGTCTTCAATGCGGCCCGCAGCGAGATCGTAAGCCCGAGAAACCTCGACGGCCTGACCTATGGCGGCTTCGGCAGCGCCTGGGAAAACGCCCTGATATCGACCATCATCCGCCATGATGGCGGCAAGGGCAATTTCGAGACGGTGACGCTCGGCACCTCAGCCTATGAGGCGCTGGCCAATGGTTCGGTCGATTTCACGCTCGAAGTCTCGACCTGGGAGGGTGTCGACGCCGAGCTCAAGGGCGTCAAACAACGCAGCTTCGTCTATGCCGATTACGGCGTGCCTGACGAGCACACGACACTGATCTCTTCGAGCGAAGCCTATCTCCAGGCAAACCCCAAGCCTGCGGCCGCCTTTGTCCAGGCGACGCGGCGCGGCTACCAGTTCGCGGTCGATCACCCCGAAGATGCGGCAGCCCTGCTGATCGCGGCCAACAAGGATGCGTTGACCAATCCGGCGCTGATCCACGCCTCACTGAAGGCGCTGATCGACGGCCATTATCTGCGCAGCCAAAGCGGTGCCATCGGGACGATGGATCCGGCCAAGATGGGAGCGATCGGCGGCTATCTCTTCGCGTCCGGCATTTTGCGTGATGCCGACGGCAAGCTGGTTGCTCAACGCCCGGATTTCGGGAGCTATTTCCGCAACGACTATCTGAGCTAGTCTGGCAAAACCAAATGAGATGGGTCGCCAGTCTTTCTGGGCGACCGCGTGGAGCAGGTCGTCTGGGAGTGGCGCCCTGGCTCCCCGACAGCCAGTTTAATGCCGATCTGATCTTGTTGATTAACTGCCCGGCAATGGTTGCGTGCAAAGGTCGCCCTGAGGGATCATTGGGGTGTTTGCATTGCTCATATCAAAAAGCGAGGCGCTTTCGCACATCAGTGACGGCAGGATTTTGTCCGCAGCCCGAACGCGCGAAATCCTGGTGGATTTGCGCGAAGGTTTCTTTCGGATCTGCGCGCTGGCCTTCGCGGGCATGTTCGTCTACCGCGGCGTATCTCACCTGATGCTCGACCCGACCCGCATCAATGTGGCGCTGATGGCAATTTCCGAGATCCTGACCTTTACCTGGCTGCTTCTGTCGCGGCGACCACAGGTACGCGACTGGAACCCGCTGACGGTGGTTGTTTCGGTGGTCGCCAGCTTCGGTGTCGGCTTCATCGACCTGGAACCGGGCGTGGCCATCATCCCGATCTATGCCGCCGCGCCGCTGCAAGTCCTGGCGTTGGGGTTCGTGATCTGGGGGAAGAT
>NZ_RZPQ01001127.1:0-1280 GCF_003999135.1 Mesorhizobium sp. M7A.F.Ca.CA.004.06.1.1
ACAGAGATTGTTCTATCTTTGTAATATCAACAAAATCGCTCCACGGCTAGGCTCTGTCTCGTTCAACGTTCCAGAAGGAATCTTCATCATGAATGAGCTGAATTTCGTCACAACGGGCGACGGCACGCGCATCGCCTACCGCTTCGATGGCGAGGCAAGCAAGCCGGTGCTGGTGCTGTCGAATTCCATCGGCACCACGCTGCACATGTGGGACAGGCAGATCGGCGAATTGTCGAAGCATTTCCGTGTCTTGCGCTACGATTTTCGCGGCCATGGCGGATCGAGCGTTCCCGTCGGCGCCTACTCGCTCGACCGGCTTGGCCGCGACGTCATCGAGCTGCTCGACGCGCTCGACCTGCAACGCGTACATTTCCTTGGCCTGTCGCTCGGCGGGTTCGTCGCGCAGTGGCTCGGCATCCACGCGCCGGAGCGGATCGACCGGCTGATCCTGAGCAACACCTCGTCCCATCTCTCGCCGGCAAGCTATTTCGACGAGCGGATTGCCGCGGTGCGGCAGGCACCGGACATGTCGGAAACCGCCGAGACGTTCCTGAGCAACTGGTTCCCCACGTCGATGGTTGCCGCCAACGAGCCGGTGGTCGAAGAGTTTCGCACCATGCTGCTGGCTATCGACCGGCAAGGTCTGGCGGGTCTGTTCGCAGCGGTTCGCGACGCCGATCTTCGCCGCACCGTAGCACTGATACCGCGGCCGACGCTGGTGATCGCCGGTCGGCACGACACGGTGACAGCAGCCAGCCACGGTGAGATGATTGCCGCGGCGGTGCCCGGCGCGAAGCTTATAGTGCTGCCCGCGGTCCATCTGTCGAACATCGAATATCCGGCAGAGTTCATCCAGGCTGTGGTCGATTTCCTGCGCTGAACTGGAGCGCGACGGAAAGGCGTCCGGCACCAGTCCGGCGGTCGCCGAAACGTTCAAAGGACGTACTGGTTCAGAAGGCGGGGCGGCGGCCTCGGTCAACGTGAGCGCCTCGGTGAACCGAGCCATCTGGCGAAAAGCTTATTCAACGCCTTCGGAACGATCCCGTCACCTTGCCATTATCAGCACGAGAGCCGGCTCGGACAGGCAAGCGCCGTGACCCGACCTTAGAGGCGGCCGATGACTTTCGAGCGCCAACACGAACACACCGGAGGAAGCGATGACTGGACGCAAAACCCATGACCAACAAATTCGCATCATTGAAGAGCGGGAAAACACAAAGAATGCCGGCAAGGATTTCGATTCAGAGGCGGATCTGAAACGATCAGCGGCGGAACGCGAA
>NZ_RZPQ01001128.1:0-1262 GCF_003999135.1 Mesorhizobium sp. M7A.F.Ca.CA.004.06.1.1
CAGCGCACCAGCGGTTCGCGCAACTGCATGACGCTGTTGCCCATCTGCGAAACCTTGAACTTGCGCGGGTCTTCCAGCTCCATCACCTGCATGGCAACACGCACCACGCCGCCCTTCCTGGGTTGGACGGCTTCCTCGGCTCGCGCCGGGACCGGCTGACCGATGAGCCCGTAGGCAATCGCCGTGCTGGCGCCGAAGGCGCTGGCCAGCGCCAGGAACTCGCGGCGGCCAAGCGCGCCGCTCTTTGCGCCTTTCGCAAATGTGCCGATCGCGGGATGAAGAGGTCTGGATGTCATATCGGTTCTCCCATTGTTGATTTTACGCCCAAATTCGGTGGAATGCCCTTGCCGCGTCGTTGCTGGGCGCTGTTTTCTACAGGACGCAGCCGATGGCGGCGGGGCCGCGACGGCGAGGGGAAGGCAAGATGAATCTTCTGACGGCGATGCGGGTGTTCGATCGGGTTTGCCTGCTGGGCAGCCTGTCGGCGGCGGCGCGCGATCTCAACATGTCGACGACGGCCGTCAGCCGCACCATCAAGGAACTGGAAGACGACCTTGGCGTCCGGCTCATCAATCGCACCACAAGGCGTCTCAGCCTCACCGAGGCGGGCCGCGACTATGCTCCGCGTGCGCGCAGCCTGCTCGACGACATATCCGAACTGCAGGATTCGACGCGCGGCCTGCACAAGGAGACGCGCGGCCTGATCCGGGTTTCCTGCTCCAATGTTCTGGGCCACACGCGCATAACCAAGTTGGTGCCGAAATTCCTCGAAGAAAACCCGCTCACCACGATCGAGTTCGACCTCACCGCGCGTTATGTCGTCGGCATTGTCGAGGAAGGCTACGATGTGGCCATCCGCTTCGGCGGTCAGGCGGATTCCGCCCTGATTGCCCGCCGGCTTGGTGACGTCCGCAATTATGTCTGCGCTACGCCCGATTATTGGGATGCAAACGGCCGTCCGGTCCACCCGGATGAGCTGGCAAGCCATTCCTGCGTGCTGAGCAATTTCGCCAAGCGCCTTGGCACGTGGCCATTCATCGGACCCGACGGCCCTTTCGATGCGGCTATCGGGGGGCGGATCTCGACCAACAGCGTCGAGGCCGCCTACCAGATGACCACCGCCGGTTTCGGCATCGGCAACCTGCCCAGCCTGCTGGTCGACGCTGCGATCAGGGACGGCCGGCTGGAAGTGCAGCTGGATGAGTTTCGCCCCGGCTCCAGCCCGATCTACGCGCTCTATCCGCACCGCACCTATATTGCGG
>NZ_RZPQ01001129.1:0-1260 GCF_003999135.1 Mesorhizobium sp. M7A.F.Ca.CA.004.06.1.1
GTCGAGCACCATCGGTTTGTCGAGCATGCGGCGCACCGACATGTTCTCGTCGATCGTGGTGCAGGGCTGCTCGAACGTGTAGTCGATGGCGCGCGTGGCGTCGGCGAACTGGCGCGCCTGATAGGGCGTCCAGCCGGCATTGGCGTCGCAGAAGATGACCGTGCCTTTCGGCACCGAGGCGGCGACCGCGGTGACACGCTCGATGTCGTCATGCACATTGCCGCCGACCTTGACCTGTAGCCGGTGGAAGCCGTCCTTGACGATGCGCTTGGCCAGCGCGGCCATGGCGTCGACGCTGCCGTGCGTGACGACCTTGTAGAGTTCTGCGGTGTCGCTTTCCTTGCCGCCGAGCAGCGTTACCAGCGGCACGTCGGCGGCGCGCCCCGCCAGATCCCAGCAGGCCATGTCGAGCGCCGACTTGATGTAGGGATGACCCTTGAACACCGTGTCCATCAGCCGGCCGATGTTGGCTAGTCCGCGCGGATCATGGCCGATCAGATGCGGCGCGATCTCGACCACGCCGGCGCGAACGCCGGCCGGGAAGGCTGCCGAGTAAAAATTGCCGAGCGGCGCCATCTCGCCCCAGCCGGTGATACCGCTGTCTGATGCAATGGACACGATCACCGCGTCGAAAGCGTCGGCCTCGCGCCCCTTCGACATGCGGTATGGCCCGTCCACGAAGGGCTGCACGACATGGTAGGCCTTGATGGTTTCGATCTGCACGTGTCTTGTCCGCTGTCTGTGATGGTGGGGAACGGGTCAGGCGCCCCTCGACGGGCGTTGTTCGAGGCCGCGCGCATAGGCAAGCAACTCCTCGAAATCGAGATCGATGTGCTCCCTGGCATGGCGCTGGGCTGCACGCATGTCCTTGCCCTTCAGCAACCGCACATAGGTTTCGTGAACGTCTTCGGCCGGCACCGGCTCATTGCGGGCATGCTGGTGGAGCGCAAAATACATCTGCAGCCGGCTGGTCAGCCGCTGCCAGGTTTCCAGCAGCACCGAATTGTCGGCCCATTCGTAGATCAGGCCATGCAGTTGCAGCGCGGTTTCGATTTGGCGTGTCGTGTCCAACGCACGGGTCGCCTGCTTCACGGCTTCGTGACGCCGGTCGAGCTCGTCGAAGAAGCGCTGGTCGCGCAGCGGCCACGCCCGCTCGATGGCCAGCTCGTCCATCACCTTGTTGAACGAATAGGCATCGTCGATGTCCTTGGCTGTGACCTCGATGACGAAGGTGCCGGCATAGGGGATGCTGGTCAGGAT
>NZ_RZPQ01000112.1:0-11346 GCF_003999135.1 Mesorhizobium sp. M7A.F.Ca.CA.004.06.1.1
GGACCGGAATCGTCAAGGTCGGGGCGAAGACCGAATGGCCGGAGTGGCGCCCGCCGCAGGAAATGCGGGCCCGCCAGCCGGAGCTGCCGAAAATGGTGCCCGCCGGTCCCTACAATCCGCTCGGCGCAAGGGCGCTCTACCTGTCGCGGGACGGGCGCGACACGCTCTACCGCATACACGGCACCAACGACCCGTCGGGTGTCGGCTTCGATGGGACATCGGGCTGTTTTCGTCTCACCAACACGGATGTGATCGATCTTTTCAAACGCGTCGCTGTCGGCGCAAAGGTGGTGGTCCAATGACGATGATCAGCGAACCGGACATGCCGGCGATCGATATCGGAAACCAGGAACAGCGAGAACCGGTTGCCACCGAGAAATTCAGCAAGGCAAAGACGATCGGCGTCATCGTCGCCGGTGGCGCGCTTCTTATCACCGCGGTCAACATGGCGGCCGCGGTCTATCTCTATCGGGGCATGAGCGACCTGCGCTTCGTCGAAGCGCGGCTGGAGCAGCTCGGCGCGTTCGAGCAGCGGATCGCGGCCCGGCTCGACACGGTCAACAACGGTTTTCAGAGCCGGTTCGAGAAACTGGACAGCCAGTTGCAAGGCAGCTTCAACGAGATCGATGCCGGCATTGCCCGGCTGGGGCAGACTATGCCGGTCGCCGGCGGCGAGGCCATGCCAGGTGCGGAAGAACCGTCCGAATTCGCCACCAGCACGCTGGCGCAAGCGCCCGAAGCGCTCGACGGCGAGAGCGCGAGCGAGCCCGGCGTCATCGAAGCACCCGCACCCAGGAAGAGAATAGCATCGGCCTCGCCCCCTGCCCCAAGCTCCAACTACCAGCGCATCCAGCAGCCCGACGGCAAGGTCTATTACCGCCGGATCAACTAGACGCCATTGCTCTAGAGATCGCGCTGCAGCGCCAGGATGCGGATGGCCCGGACGGACCGCTCCCGCGCCTCAGTGAGGAAGGCGATGTGGCAGTAGGCACAGGCCACGATGCCAAAAAGCAGCACCAGGCTGTTCTTCAAGGTGAAATCGACGGCCAGCGAATACGGAAGACCCTTGGGCGAGGTGAATTCGGCAATCGTGCTGGCCGTTTCCGAATGGCTGCCGACGGCGATCATCAGGCCAGCGAAAATCAGGGCGACATGGTTGGCGAGGAACGAGGATGCCGATCTTTTGGCGTGGCACGCCACCCAGCAGACGATCGCTGCGGCGGCAAGAATGACGGCGTCGATAGCCATGGAGCCGCCCAGCCAGACATCGACCTGCTGCCAAAGTACCGTCGACAGAGGGCGCAGTTCAAGCCATAGCCACCATGCGGTGGGGCTGGCCGGATAGGCGCCCAGCAACAAGGTCGCCATGCGCTCCCCTGCCAGGACCGCCAGAATGAGAAACGGAAAGGCGAAAAGCAGAAGCGGCTGGCGTTTCATGTTCCCTCGACAATCTGCAAGCCAGGATAGGCTGTATAGATTGCTCAAGGCTTAACAGCCTACTTCCGGCCCTCTCCCGTTTGCGAGCGTTCGAGGACGGCAAAGAAGATCACGGTGAGCAGAAGGACGATCAGCAGCAGCACGAAGGCGGCTGCCGCGCCTTCGTTGAGCGAAAGGCCGAGAAAGGCACGGCGATAGGCAAAGAAGCTCAGCACTTCGGTCGCGTTGCCCGGCCCGCCCTTGGTCAGGACATAAGGCAGATCGTAGGTCCGGAACTCGTTGATCAGCTGGATGATGATGGTGATCGCCGCGACCGGCCGAAGCATCGGCAGGGTGATGTAGAAGAATTGCTGCCAGCCGCGTGCGCCATCCACTTCAGCCGCCTCATAGGGATCTCGCGGCAAAGCGGCGAGCCCCGCGGCGAGGATCAGCACGACGAAGGACATTTGCTGCCAGATGTCGATCGCCGCCATCGTCCAGAGCGCCATGCCTGGCGTGCCTAGCCAGTCGAGGCGCGGCAGGCCAAACGTTTCCATCAGATGATTGGCGATGCCGAGATTGGGCTGGAGCAGCATGCGCCAGATCAGGGCGACGCTGATCGGCGACATCGCCATGGGAATGGTCAGAACCGCGAAATAGACCGGCTTCATCCGGACCGTCCGGTTGAGCATCAGGGCGATGCCGAGCCCGATCACGAATTCGCCGACCACCGTCACCGCCGAATAGCGCACGGTGAGCCAGAGCGCGTTCCAGAACAGCTCATCGCCGATCATCGAGGCGAAATTCTTGAACCCGACAAGCGGCAGAAGCTGCGGCTTGATCAAGGTCATCGAGGAGATTGAGAGGATGCAGGCATAGGCCAGCGGAAAGCCCATCACGATCGCCAGCAGCAGCAGGCCGGGCAAGGCAAAGGCCCAGCCGGTCCGCCATTCGCGGCCACGGGCAGCCAATCCTTTTTTGATCGCGTTGAACATCGTAACCGAGCCTTGGTCGGGGTGTGGCGTTCCTGGTCTGGTCAAGATCCGGGGTCTGGACAAGATCCGGCGCGGCTGACACCGCCGCGCCGGATCTCCTGGCCGAGCCGGACCGCTATTTGTCGAGGAGCCCCTGCAAGCCGTCGGAAGCCGCCTTCAGTGCTGCCTCCGAAGTCGCCTGGCCGCCAGCCGCCAGCGACAGCTGGGTACCGAGCAGATCCTCGTATTGCGCCGAATAGGTGAAGATCGGAAACGACTTGCCGGTCG
Organism: Mesorhizobium sp. M7A.F.Ca.CA.004.06.1.1; assembly: GCF_003999135.1. Classification (NCBI taxonomy): domain Bacteria; kingdom Pseudomonadati; phylum Pseudomonadota; class Alphaproteobacteria; order Hyphomicrobiales; family Phyllobacteriaceae; genus Mesorhizobium; species Mesorhizobium sp. M7A.F.Ca.CA.004.06.1.1. Next base: position 2,679 of record NZ_RZPQ01000112.1, read on the forward strand.
CCACCACATCCTCGGCGGTCTTGTAGAAGGGATATTTCGCCAGCACCGCCGCATCGGCATAGACATCGCTGCGCACCGGCGCGTGGCCCTCGAGCGCGCGCTTCACCGAAACATCCTTGCTCTGCACCCACTGGATGAAGGTCCATGCGGCTTCCTGCTCTTCCGGCGACGTGTTCTTGGGAATGCCCCAGCCCCAGCCGCCGCTTTCGCCATGGCCACCCGGCATCACCGACAGGCCGACCTTGCCGGCGACCGTCGGACACTTCACGGCATCGTCCATCTGCGGCAGCATCCACCAATAGGTGACCATGCTGAAGGCGGAACCGCTGCACATCAGGCGCATGGTGTCATCGAGTGTCGCCGATATGGCACCCTGCTGGGCGCCATGCTGGATGTTGTCGACATAGAGATCGAGCGCCTTCTTGGCCTCTGCCGTGTCGAGGCTCGCCTTGCCGTCGGCATTAAGATAGCTGCCGCCGGCGGAGAACAGGTAGTTGGAGAATTCCATGCTGTTGGGATCGCCGCGCTGGCCCTGCATCGCGGCTCCGGCGACGCCTGCATTGGCCTTCATGAATTTGGAAATCGCCACATAGTCTTCGAGGGTCGTCGGCAAAGCGAGTTCCTTGCCGGTTGCCGTCTTGTAGGCGGCCTTGAGCTTCTCGTCGCCGATCAGGTCCGTGCGGTAGAGGAGGCCCATCGAGTAGTTGTACATGGGCACCAGGAACAGCTGATCCTTGGTCCGGCCGAGCAGGTCAAGCGTCGAGGGAATGAAGGGGCCTAGATCGTATTTGGATTTCTCGACGAAGGGTTTCAGATCGGCGAGCCAGCCGGCGGCCGGAAATTCGCCGGCCCACAGGAAGTCGACCTCGAGCACATTGTAGTAGCTCTGCGGCGCGGTCAGCTGGGACACCAGCTTGTCGTGCATGTCGGGATAGCCGATCTTCTCGAACTCGACCTTGATGCCGGTCTGCTTCTCGAATTCGGGCAACAGCGCTTCGATGATCTTGGTTTCCGGCACGTCCTCCATCAAGGCGTGCAAGGTGATGGGCTCAGCCGCCCTGGCCGGAAGCGATGCGCTGACAACAGCTGCCCCGCTCACGGCCGTCATCAGCATTTTGATCAAGGTCTGCTTGTTCCAAGTCATAACTCTCTACTCCTCTTTCCCTCTGGACGCGGCGGTGATCCCGTCACGATTTCATAACCGGCTAGCGAGCCATGTCGGCTCTCGGAGCGGCCGGCCTATTTCACGCTGCCGAACGTCAAGCCCTGGACGATGAAACGCTGGATGAAGCGGGAAGCCACGACCAGCGGCAGGATGGCAAGGACGACGCCGGCAGAGACCTTGGCGATCTGGACGCCGTTCGAGGTCTGCAACGCGGCGAGCGCAACCGGTATCGTCGCCGTCTTCGGCCCGCTCAAAACCAGGGCAAACAAAAACTCATTCCACGCCAGGATGAAGCCGAGGACGCCGGCGGCCGCGATACCGGGCATCGACACCGGCAGCACAATGCGCCAGAAGGCGCCCCAGGCAGTCGCGCCGTCGGTCATCGCCGCCCACTCCAGATCGACTGGAATGCCTTCGAAGAAGCCCATCAGGATCCAGGTCAGGAAAGGCAGGTTGAGCGCGGCATAGACGATGATCAGCCCGGTCAGCGAATTGCTGAGCTCCAGGCTTCGGAACAGCGTGAAGGTCGGCAGCACCAGCGCCACGGGCGGCAGCATTTGCGTCGCCAGAACGGCAAAACGCGCCCACCGACCGCCCGTACGGAAGCGGGCGAAGGCATAACCGGTGGTGGCGGCAAAAGGCAATGCGAGCAGAACCGAGCCGAGCGCGACGATCAGGCTGTTGAGGTAGGACTGACCGAAGCGGCTCGACAGGAGCGCCGAATAATTGTCCGTCGTAAAGGCCGGCATCAGCTCGTTGCTGTAGGATAGCTGCTCGGGCACGAAGCTCGTCCGCAGCACCCAGAGCGGCGGCAGCAGCACGATGGCGCAAACGACAATCAGCCCGAAATGCAGGCCGAAGCGGCGACGAAAGGCCGGCCGCTCGTTTCTGTCCATGCTGGTCATCGAGCGGCCCTCATGAGGCTCGGCCGCGCGATCACCAGTTCGGTTTCGGGATCAAACAGGTGCATCGGCAGCGGGTCGATGTAGAGTTCGACGATCGAGCCGACGGGCGCCGTGAAATAACGGCTCAGGCGGGCGGCGATCTCCAACGGCTTGCCGCCTCCGGCGGGATGGGCATCGTCCGTGCCGGTGGCCTGACCGGCAATCTGGCCGATCAGGACGTTCTCGGCGCCGAGGGCCTCGACGGCCACGACCCGTACGGCAATCTTCTGCCAGTCCGGCTTGTCGGGGCTTTCGTGGAAATCCTCGGCCCGCACCCCCAGAATGACGCGGCGCCCGACACGCTCGCCATAGGCGTTGCGATGGCGGGCGGGGACGGCAAGCACGGCGCCACTATCGGTCAGGACGGAGAGCCCTTCGCCAGGTGCGGCCTGAAGCGTGGCCGGAATGAGGTTCATCGGCGGCGTCGCCAGGAAGCGCGCGACGAAGGTGTTGACCGGGTCGGCATAGACTTCAAGCGGCCGGCCGGCCTGGACCAGGCGACCATCGCGCATGATGCATATGCGATCGCCCATGGTCATGGCCTCGACCTGGTCGTGCGTGACATGGACGATGGTGCGGCCGAGGCGTCGGTGCAGCTTGACGAGTTCGAGCCGCATCTCGGCACGCAGCTGCGCATCGAGGTTGGACAGCGGTTCGTCAAGCAGGAAGGCCGCCGGTTCGCGAACGATCGCCCGGCCGAGCGCGACACGCTGACGCTGGCCGCCCGAAAGCGCTGCCGGCTTGCGGCCGAGAAGATTCTGCAAACCGAGCAGGTTCGCGGCGTCGGCAATCTTGGCATCGATCACTGCTGCGTCGGTGCCGCGCATTTTCAGCCCGAAAGCCATGTTCTGCCGCACCGACATATGCGGATAGAGCGCGTAGCTCTGGAAAACCACCGCGACGTTGCGGTCGCGCGGCGCGACATTGGCGACGCTCTTGCCGCCGATGCGAAGATCGCCGGAGGAGATACTCTCCAGGCCGGCAATCATCCGCAGCGTCGTCGACTTGCCGCATCCCGACGGGCCGAGAAAGATCACGAATTCACCATCGGGAATGGTGAGATCGACCTCATGCACCCCGTAATTGCCATTGCCGTAGAGCTTGGAAACGCGATCGAGCTCGATAGACGCCATAGACTTTCCTCATGAACCCGTCTGACCCGGCTGAACGCCGAAGGCCGAAGTCGAGCGAACGGTCATCTTAGAGAACAAAATGTAACATTGAAAGCCTGCCTTCTGATCATATGTGTTCACTTTTTTGGATGGCGCGTGCCAGCATCAGGATCCGGTTACAGCCGCCAAAAGCCGTCAGGTCATGTAGACGCCGCCGGTCACGTTGACGCCCTGGCCAGTCATGAAGCGGGCTTGATCCGAGCAGAGGAACACGACGACGTCGGCGACATCCTCCGGCAACTCGAGCCGGCCGAGCGGCGTCTGCGCGATATAGTCGGCGACCACCCGTTCGGGCGTGACCTGCCGCAGATGCGCCTCCCATTCGACTTCGCGCGATTGCATGCCGGTCTTGACGAACCCCGGGCAGACGGCATTGACGCGGATTCCCTTGGGCGCGAGCTCGCGGGCAAAGGCCTGCGTCCAGCCGAGCACGGCGAACTTGGATGCCGAATAATGCGCCAGGAGCGGCGCACCGACCTTCGCGGCAAGCGAGGCGGTGTTGACGATGCAGCCCGTGCCTTGCTTGACAAAATGCCGTCCAGCGATCTGATTTGCGAGGAATACCCCGCGCGCATTGACCGAGAAGTTGAAGTCCCACTCCTCGTCGGTCAGATCGAGCGCGTGCTGCATGGTGGACACGCCGGCATTGGCAATCAGGATATCGCAGCCGCCTAGCGCTTCCAGCACAGTGGCAAAGGCCGCCTCGACGGAATCGCGACGGCGAACATCGACCGTGACGGCGGCGGCACCGCCGCCAATCTCCTCGGCCGCCTTGCGCGCGGCGTCGGGATCCAGATCGCCGATCGCCACGGCGACACCCTGCCGCGTCAGGGCGGCCGCGATCGCGCGACCGATCCCCGCGCCGCCACCCGTCACAAAGGCACGCTTGCCCGCGAGTTCGGCAAGCACTGGAGGAATGACGGAGGCAGCCGGCATGGTCGTATTCTCTCTGCTTGGTGGCGGAACGCGTTCTGTTGATATCGAGATGCATACCAATAAATTCGAACACTGCAAACATATTTTTGTTTGAAAATGTTTGATCATGCGGTAGAGTCGAAGTTGCAGACCGCTTCGTCAGCTGCTTACCCACCGGATACATCGATGGCCGACGACACCGCCTCTCCCCTATCGTCCACGCATGGCGCACCGCGCGATGCCGATCGTCAGCGCCTTCTCGCGCACGATCGACAGGCACGCATCCTGGCTTTCCTGCGCCGCACGGGGTCGCTCACCGTCGCTGCGGCAGCGGCCGAACTCGCCGTTTCCGACATGACGATCCGCCGCGATCTGGTCGAATTGGAGCGCGAGGGCAGGCTTGTACGAATCCACGGAGGTGCGATCGAGGCGGACAACCCGCCGCTGGTCGCCATGGACAGTGAGGAGCCGAGTTTCGATTCGCGCTTGCGCCAGCGCCGTGACCCGAAGGCCGCGATTGCCGCCGCCGCGGCCGCCTTGGTTTCGGGATACCGCACGATCGCATTGGATGTCGGCACCACCACCTATCTGATGGCCGAGCACCTCAAGGACCTTCCGCACGCCAAGGTGTTCACCAACAGCCTCAGGATCGCGGCGGCGCTGAACGGCGGCGTGCCCGAAGTCTATGTTGCCGGCGGCCGTGTACGGGCCGACGAGATGTCGACCGGCGGGCCCGCGGCCATCGCCCAGTTCGAGGCGCTGTGGTTCGATGTCGCCGTGATCGGCGTCTCCGGCATCACGGCGGACGGCCTCTTCGACTATTCCTTCGATGATACCGATATGAAGCGCGCCTATCTGAGACGCTCAGGCACCAAGATCGTGCTCTGCGATTCCGCCAAATTCCTGCGCATGTCGCTGGTGCGGATAGCGCCACTGTCGGACATCGACATCCTCATCACCGATGCCGAGCCGCCGGCCAAGATCGCCGCGGCGCTCGCCGCGGCCAAGGTCGACCTGCGCATCGCGCCGCCGCTGACGCGCGACTGAGGCGCAACATTTTCACTTTATCCCCAAGGAGACGACTCGATGGTATTTGAATTTTTCGGCGACAAGAAGAAGGCTGTCATCTCGATGGCACATATCGGTGCCCTGCCGGGAACGCCCCTTTATGATGCCGATGGCGGCCTCGACAAGCTGATCGATGGCGTACTCTCCGACATCCGCAAGCTGCAGAGCGGCGGCGTCGATGCCATCATGTTCGGCAACGAGAACGACCGCCCCTATGTCTTCAAGGCGCCGCCCGAAGGTATTGCCGCCATGACTGCGATCGTCCAGGCGGTGAAACCCGAGCTGAAGGTGCCGTTTGGCGTCAATTATCTCTGGGATCCGACTGCCAGCGTCGCGATCGGGGCTGCCACCGGAGCCCGTTTCGTGCGCGAGATCTTCACCGGCCTGTTTGCTTCCGACATGGGCCTGTGGGAGCCCGATTGCGCCGCCGCCTCGCGCCTGCGGCACAATCTTGGCCGCGACGACATGAAGCTTCTCTTCAACATCAATGCAGAGTTCGCACACTCGCTCGACCAGCGTCCTATTGAATTGCGCGCCAAGAGCGCGGTGTTCTCGTCGATGGCCGACGCCATCCTCGTTTCCGGTCCGATCACTGGCCAGCCGGCCGACCAGTCCCACCTGCGCAGCGTCTGCGAGACGATCAAGGACGTGCCGGTCTTCGCCAACACCGGCGTGAACATCGACAATGTCCGCGATGTCCTTTCGCTGGCGAGCGGGGTCGTGATCGGGACCCATTTCAAGATCGATGGCAATACCTGGAACGCCGTCGACGGCGATCGGGTCAAACGCTTCATGGACGTTGTCGCCACTTTGCGCTGAGAACGGCTTCCACGGCGATGCCGGCCATCGCGCCGGCTCGCGGTGATCATATCGATCGTTGCGGGCCGGCGTCCGGAATGATCGACTGGTATCGAGCAGCGGGACACGACGAGGCAGACAGGTTCGCCCGCCTGCCCTTCCCGGCATTTCAATGGATTCGACATGGCGTTCGTTCTCGGTCTCGATATCGGCACCACCTCGACGATCGGCATTCTGATCCGGCTTCCCGATCAGGTGCTGGGCCTCGCCTCGCGCCCCGTCACGCTGCATTCCGAGCATGCGGGCTGGGCCGAGGAAGATCCCGCGCAATGGTGGACCAATGTCCGCGAGATCGTGCAGGAGCTGCTGAGGACCAGCGGCATCAAGGCCGAAGAGATCGTGGCGATCGGCACCACCGGCATGCTGCCGGCGGTCGTTCTTCTGGACGAGCAGGGCGAGGTGCTGCGACCGAGCATCCAGCAGAGCGACGGCCGCTGTGGCGCCGAAGTTGCCGAACTGCGGACCGAATGCGATGAGGCGGCTTTCATCGCCAAGGCCGGCAACGGCATCAACCAACAGCTGGTCACCGCAAAGCTGCGCTGGATAGAGCGTCACGAGCCGGAGGTGTTCAGCCGCATCGCCACCGTTTTCGGCTCCTATGACTATATCAACTGGCGCCTCACCGGTGAACGTGCGGTCGAGCAGAACTGGGCGCTGGAGGCCGGCTTCGTCGATGTTTCGACGCACCGGATCGACGACGACCTGGTGGCGCTCGCCCACATACCGCGCTCGGCCGTGCCACGAAAGATCGCCTCGCATGAGATCCTCGGTTCCGTCTCGGCGAAGACCGCGGATGAGACCGGCCTGATGGCGGGAACACCTGTCGTCGGGGGTGCGGCCGACATGATCGCTTCCGCGCTCGGCGCCGGAGTTGCCAAAGCAGGCGATGTCCTCCTGAAATTCGGCGGCTCGGTCGATATCCTGATCGCCACCGATCAGATCAAGCCAGATCCCCGCATGTATCTTGATTACCACCTGGTGCCGGGCCTGTTCATGCCCAATGGCTGTATGTCGACCGGCGGCTCGGGCCTCAACTGGTTCGTACGCAATTTCGCCGGCGGCGAGATGGCCACGGCACAGGCCGATGGTATTTCGGTACACCAGCGGCTCGATGCGCTGGCGGCAGAGCGTCCCGCCGGTGCCGACGGCCTCACCGTCCTGCCTTACTTCCTCGGCGAGAAGACGCCGATCCATGATCCAGCGGCTCGTGGCGTGATCGATGGGCTGACGCTGTCGCACGATATCGGCCATGTCTGGCGCGCTTTGCTCGAGGCCTATGCCTTCGCCATCGCGCATCATATCGAGGTGCTCAACGACATGGGCCACCGGACCGAGCGCTATCTCGCCTCCGACGGCGGCTCAAGCAGCAAGGTCTGGATGCAGATTGTCGCGGATGTCCTGCAAAAGCCGGTCCAACGCCTGACCGGGCACCCCGGCTCTTGTATCGGCGCTGCCTGGACGGCGGCGATCGGCGTCGGCCTGACCGACGACTGGTCGGGCGTTTCCGGTTTCGTCAGCTTCGCCGACCGGCTCGATCCCGACCCGCGCAAGGCTGACATCTACCGCGACGGCTATCGCCGCTATCGCGATCTTTATGCGCGCCTGTCGGCTCCTGGCGCGACCAGAGCGGGATCGTCATCGTGATGTATCGCGCCGTCGCCTGGGACATCGACGGAACGCTGATCGACAGCGAGCCGTTGCATCATCAATCCCTCCTCGCCGGCTGCCGCAACTGGAACGTCGATCTTGACGACCTGCCCGACCAAGCCTTTCGCGGCATCCATATGGGCGACGTCTGGACAATGCTGCGTCCGCGTCTCCCGGTCGGGCTCGACCAGGCGGAGTGGCTCGCCGCTATCAATGCCCACTACGTCGCGAACCGGGCGAACGCCGTCCCGATCCCCGAGGCGGTCGAGACGATTCGGACCCTGGCTGACCGCGGCGTCCCGCAGGTCTGCGTCTCGAATTCCGGCCGGCAAGTCGTCAATGCCAATCTCGATGGGCTCGGCGTGCTCGACCATATGAGTCTCACAATCAGCCTCGACGACGTGTCGGCCGGCAAGCCCGACCCCACGCCCTATCGCGAGGCCTGCCGGCAGCTCGCCGTAGCTCCAGGGTCGGTGGTGGCCGTGGAAGACAGCCGCACCGGCACAAAGGCAGCACGAGCCGCCGGTCTGTTCGTGGTCGGCTATCTCCCCAGCGGCGGCCTGCTCGGCGACGTCGATCTCAGCACCAACCGCCTGTCGTCGATCCTGGACCTGTTTCCCGGCTGAGGGTTTGCGCGTCGTTCCAAGTGTGCGCTTGACCATGCATGCAGGTTTGTAGCGTGATGGCAGCTGATCGATTCACATCGATCCGGTAGGAATCCTCTTGCGCCTCGGCGTCGTGAAACCGCGAACGACACCACACCCAGGATTGGACGCTTGATGAACGACCTCCCCCGAACACTTGCAGCGGACTCGCTCGGGCCAACCGTGACGATCGGAGAAATCCTGGTAGAGATCGTCGCGAGGCAGACGGGCACCGGCTTCCGGCAACCTATCGAC
>NZ_RZPQ01001130.1:0-1253 GCF_003999135.1 Mesorhizobium sp. M7A.F.Ca.CA.004.06.1.1
GCCCTCTTTGCAGGACTGTTCCTGGCGTTTTCGATGGTCGCGATAGACCATGCCGAGGCGCGCCGCGGCGGCAGTTTCGGCAGTCGTGGCATGCGCACGTTCCAATCGGCACCGCCGACCAGGACCGCGCCGGCCCCGACCGCTCCGGTCGAGCGTTCGATGACGCCCAACACCGGTGTGAACAACGCGGCCCGGCAGCCACAGGCCGGCCCGCAGAGGCCCGGCTTCATGAGCGGCTTCGGGGGAACGATGATGCGGGGCCTGCTGCTCGGCGGCCTGATCGGCCTGCTCGTCGGCCAAGGCTTCGGCGGCCTGGCCGGAATGTTCGGTTTCCTGCTTCAGGCCCTGCTCATCGGTGGCGCGATCATGCTGGCTATCCGCTTCTTCCGCTCGCAATCGGCGCGTGGTCCTGCGCCAGCGCTCGCCGGTGTCGGCAATGCCCAGGCTTCGAGATTTGAGAACCGCGCAACGGCAGGGCAGCAGACTGCAGGCTCCTTCACAATTCCCGGCTTTGGCGGTGGTTCGGGCGGAAGCTCTCCGGCCATCGGTTCTGATGAGATCACGCTGGCTCAGACCGACCTCGACGCATTCCAGCAGCTGTTGACCGATGTCCAGGAAGCATTCGGGCGCGAAGACCATGCCGCTCTGCGCCGGGCTGTTACCCCCGAAATGGTATCCTATCTGTCGGAAGAGCTGGCCGACAATGCCCAGAAAGGTCTCAGGAACGAGGTAACGGACATCACGTTGCTGCAGGCCGACGTCGCTGAAAGCTGGCGTGAGGATGACCGCGACTACGCCACGGCCGCATTGCGCTACGAGTCTCGTGACGTGACGCGCGAACGGGCCAGCGGCAAGGTCGTCGCGGGCGACGATGATCATCCGACAGAGACGACCGAGCTGTGGACATTCGTGCGTGAGAATGGCTCGAACTGGAAGCTCTCGGCAATACAACAGGCTTGAGCCCAGGGCGATTTTGTCCAAGGCTTCACAGTTGTCGGCGTTCAGCGCACGATCTTGACGCACATCGGCGTGCCGATCTCGATGGCGCGCCCGGTGTCGCTGAGTATGCCGGTCTCGGCGTCGCGAGCGAAGATCGAGATGCGGTCGGCGTTCTGGTTGGCGGAAAACAGATGGCCGCCTGACGGCGTCAGCGCCAGATTGCGCGGCGTCGCGCCACCACAAGAGATATAGCCGACGAGGCTCAGCGAACCCGTCTGCTGGTCGACCGCCATGATGACGACGCTGTCATGGCC
>NZ_RZPQ01001131.1:0-1250 GCF_003999135.1 Mesorhizobium sp. M7A.F.Ca.CA.004.06.1.1
ACCAGTATGGAAACGCAAAAAGATTGCCTCAAAGCCATGGTTTTATTCCATTTTGGCTGCTTCTAAATCGTAATCGTCTCGCCAATCTTGGGCAAAGCCACCTTGATGCCGGATCCTTCCAGGCCGGCCTCGAACTTGTCGGCGGTCGGATCGATCATCGGAAAGGTGCCGAAATGACAGGGAACCACGGTGTCGAATTTGAAGAAGCGCCGGCAGGCAAGTGCCGCCACCGCGCCGCCCATGGTGAAGCGGTCGCCGATCGGCACCAGGCCGATCTTCGGCTCGTGCAGCTCGTTGATCAGCGCCATGTCGGAAAAGATGTCGGTGTCGCCCATGTGGTAGAGCGTCCTGTCTTCCGGGAAATGCAGGACGAGGCCGCCCGGATTGCCGAGATAGGTGTTCTGGCCACCTTCGCCGGGGAACGAGGATGAATGCAGCGCCTGGACGAAAGTGGTGGTGAAGCCGCCGCAATCGACGGTGCCGCCGATGTTGCCCGGGTTGATCTTCTTGTCGCTGGCGCCCTTGCCGACCAGGTACATGCAGATCTCGAAATTGGCGACTAGCTGGGCGCCGCTTTTGCCAAGCACTTCCAGCGCGCCGCTGATGTGGTCGCTGTGGCCATGCGTCAGCAGTACATGCGTGATTCCCTCCGCCGGTCCCTCCCAGCCGCCCGTCCAGGACGGATTGCCGATCAGATAGGGATCGATGAGGATCTTGGCATCAGCGGTCTCGATGCGAAAGGCCGAGTGGCCGTACCAGGTCAGTTTCATGAATGCATTCCTCGATTTTTGTCTTGCCAAAGGATAGAACGCCGACGGCCCCGAGATCAAAGGGTTACTGTGTCCACCACGCGTTTGACAAAACACGTGGTGGTGAAAGGCGAAGGACGGCCGGTGGGCATTATCACGATCGAGGAATTGCCGGCGCGGCTGACCGGCGGCAAGACGCTGGCGGGACTTGACCTCGGCGACAAGACGATCGGCGTCGCGGTCTCGGACCAGAGATTTTCCTTCGCCCATCCGCGCCCGGTCATCATGCGAAGGAAATTCTCGCTCGATGCGGCGGTGCTGCTCGCCTTGCTGCGGAAGGAGAATGCCGGCGCGGTGGTGATTGGGCTGCCGATCAATATGGACGGTTCGGAAGGTCCGCGTGCGCAGAAATCGCGCGCCTTCGTTCGCAACATGGCCCAGATGAGCGACCTGCCCTTCGTGCTCTGGGATGAAAGACTATCGACGGTCGCGGCCGAAAGG
>NZ_RZPQ01001132.1:0-1245 GCF_003999135.1 Mesorhizobium sp. M7A.F.Ca.CA.004.06.1.1
CGATGGAATCGGCAAGCCGCGTCGCCAGATCGCCGCGCACGACGATGCGGTCGACAACGACGTCGAGGTCATGCTTGTACTTCTTGTCCAGCGCCGGCACGTCGGCGATTTCGTAGAAGACGCCATCGACCTTGACGCGCTGAAAGCCCTTCTTCTGCAGTTCCAGCAATTCCTTGCGGTACTCGCCTTTGCGGCCGCGCACCATCGGCGCCAGGATGAACAGGCGCGTGCCTTCCTCGATCGCCAGCACGCGGTCGACCATCTGCGAAACCGTCTGGCTCTCGATCGGCAGGCCGGTGGCCGGCGAATAGGGGATGCCAACGCGGGCGAACAGCAGCCGCATATAGTCGTAGATCTCGGTGACGGTGCCGACCGTCGAACGCGGGTTCTTCGAGGTGGTCTTCTGCTCGATGGAAATGGCGGGCGACAGGCCGTCGATCTGGTCGACGTCGGGTTTCTGCATCATTTCGAGGAATTGCCGCGCGTAGGCCGACAGGCTTTCGACATAGCGGCGCTGGCCCTCGGCATAGATCGTGTCGAAGGCAAGCGATGACTTGCCGGACCCCGACAGGCCGGTCATGACAATCAGGCTGTCACGCGGCAAGTCGAGATCGACATTCTTCAGATTGTGTTCGCGCGCCCCGCGAATGGAAAGATATTTATGGTCGGCCATAGCCGGTCGCCGCCTCAGAATCTGGAATTTCCTGGAATGGCGGGTTTTCCCGGCCATCCCCTATGTAGGTAGTTTTGCCGCCACGTCGAGATACGCCACAATTCCCGACGAGAGCGTTTAAGCGTCTTTCGCGTGAACGGGCAAGCGGAAAGAACAAAGGCCGAACACGCTCCTGACAAAGCTGTGCAAAAACTGACTTGCACGTAACCTCCCGGCGATCACATTTTTCGGTAACCGGCTATTGATGGTTGACGCCACCAGCTGACGGGAGCAGTCTCCAGCAGTCAACGAAGACGGCCGTCTTTCGATGGCCTCGCCGCCCAAAGGCGGCCTGCGAGACGCCGCAGGCATTTGCGATTTGTGCTTCGAATTGACAACAATCGCAACGGACAGAGGAGCGGAGCTATGACGCCACCGGATCGTCCCCTAGGGTTCCAGTTGTCACTGGAGCCGAGGCAGGCATAAGTGCCAGGGTTCAGCGTTTTCGCCAGCCGGCAAACCGTGACCTGCCATCTCTCGTAAAAATCAGAGACTACTAGTCGGATCGTCGGCTGAATGCCGCGGTGCATCCG
>NZ_RZPQ01001133.1:0-1243 GCF_003999135.1 Mesorhizobium sp. M7A.F.Ca.CA.004.06.1.1
GCACATTCAGCAGCGCCGACGCATCTGTCGCGGCCATCTCGTCGCCGATGTCGACGAAGCCGCGCAATTCGACCGTCGCTGCCATGCAGCCGACCGGTATCAGCTTGTCGGGATACGCCGCCGCGAGCTTCAACCACGGCTCGACGCTTGCTTCGGCAAAGGTCGAGCCGCCGGAGGCGCCCTGCGAAAACACGGCACGGCAGCCGAGTTCGCCCGAGATGTCCGACAGTTCCGCCGCGATCTCCGGCCGCACGAAAAGATGCATCAGCCCTTCGTCGTCGCAATGAAGATCGAGAACGAGATCAGAATCGAAGGCTTCGCGCGCCAGCACCGTATAGAGGGAATCAACCTGTTGCCTGACACAGCGTTCGTCGAGGATTGCGCGGATCGTCTCGCGGATCAGCGCCTTGTTGGCGTCGGCATCCCTTCCCAACAGGTTTCCGAGCCGGGCGATCAATTCGGGGGCAAGGTCAGGCCAGTTGCGGTTGAAGTTGCGGCCGCTGGCAAGGTCGTAACGGCCGAGATGGTCGCCATTGACGAACTGCGCCAGGCCGAGCGGGTTGGCGTAAGGCACGACGACGATCTGGCTCCGGATTTCGCCGCGCGCATCGGCGGCGTCCAACTGCTCGACCAGATGATGTGATACCAGAAGGCCGGGCGCCTCGTCGGCGTGAAGTGCCGCGTGGATGTAGGCCTTGGGACGGGCGGCGGCGGCACCGTAGCGTATGATGCGCACACTGTGGCGGCTGCCCGGCGTGCCGTTGGAGAGAGGAATATCGAGGATTTCACGAGACATTGACGGCTCCGGCGAGCGCCCGTTCCGACAACGGGAAGTGGCAATTGAAGACATGGCGGGGGTCTTCGCGGTCGGTTGTCCGGGACGGGAATGCGCTTTTGCAGATGTCCTGCGCATAGCGGCAGCGGGTGTGGAACTCGCAGCCGGGAGGGCGCGTCATCAGGCTCGGCACTTCGCCGCTGAGCTCGATCCGGTCGAGCGCGGCGTCGGGATCGGGTTCCGGATTGGCCGACAGCAGCGCCTCCGTATAGGGGTGGCAAGGCTGCTCGAATATACGGTCGGTCGAGCCGACCTCGATGAAGCGGCCGAGATACATGATCGCCATGCGGTCGGTCATGTGGCGCACGACATTGAGATTGTGCGTGATGATGAGGATGGCGATGCCCAACTCCTGCTGCAAACGCCCAAGTAGGTTGAGAACTTCGCCCTGGACGGACACGTCCAGCC
>NZ_RZPQ01001134.1:0-1240 GCF_003999135.1 Mesorhizobium sp. M7A.F.Ca.CA.004.06.1.1
ACCACGTTTGCCGGCATCGAGAACGGCGAGACGGTTAGCGGGACGACCGGCAATTTCACCGTCACCGCGACATCCAATGATACGCTGACGACGACGGCCAAGGCCGGCGCCGAGGGCGCAACCGGCATCGGGGGCGCGATCGCTGTCGCCTATTTCGACAACGACACGGATGCGCACATCGGCACCGGCGGCGGCGCAACGATCACGCTGACGGGCAATTTGGCCGCGCAAGCGTCGCACACCGGTACGGTTCACACGCTTGCCGATGGCGAAGCCGCCGGCAGCAGCGTCGGCGTTGGCGCGTCGATCGCGCTGAATATCGGCGAAGTCACCAACGACGCTTTCCTCGGCCGCAATTTCCAGAACGTCGGCACGGTGACGATCACCGCGACCTCGATGCTCGACACCAAGGCAGAGTCCAAGGCGAGTTCGAAGGGCCAATCCACCAAGAAGTCCGATGGCACAACGGACAGTGCCAGCTCCGATCAGGAGACGACCAACCAGACCGAGATGGCCAAGAACCAGAGCGGCGGCACCAAGACGCCCTCGCAGAGCGGCGGCAGCAGCCTTGGCCAGGCCGACAGCAACAGCAATGCGCAGACCGGCAAGGGCACGCAGGGCGGCAACGGCTCCGGCGGCACCAATGTGGCAGCGACGATCGCCGTCAACTTCCTCGATGCGGACAACCAGGCGCAGATCGCCGGCGATGTGACGATCGCCGGCACAGGCGCGATGAAGGTCGAGGCGATCAGCACGACCGACGCGCGGGCATTGGCCACAGCGACGTCCACGAACACCAGTTCCAACACCGGCGTTGCCGCGGCGATCGGCCTCAACATCGTGCTGCTGGACAACAATGCGATGATCGGTTCAAACGCCGATCTGACCGCCGGATCGATCGAGGTCCGCGCCGCGACCGGCAATGGACAAAAGAACACGTTCCAGGCGCGCGCCCTTTCCGGCGCAGTGTCGAAAAACACCGCGGTCGGCGGCTCGGTTGGCGTCAACTATCTTGATGTCGACACGCTGGCATCGGTCGGCGACAATGTCGATCTCGACGCCAACACCGGCAATATCGAGATCGGCGCCGTCAGTCTCAATGAAATGCAGAACCTGGCCGGCGGTGCGGCTTTGAGCACCGGCAGCGGCGGTGGCGGCGTGGGTATCGCGGTCACCGTCAACATCGTCAACGATCTCAACACCAAGGCGCAGACCGGCATCAATCTCGACGCTGAAGCGC
>NZ_RZPQ01001135.1:0-1235 GCF_003999135.1 Mesorhizobium sp. M7A.F.Ca.CA.004.06.1.1
CCGACCAGCAGCGTCCGCCGCGTCAATTTGATCATGATTGCTTCCCCAAGCCCGACCGAATTTCCAAGCGCGGCAATCCTTGCCGAAGCTATTGTCAGTATTTTGAACGTCACATCGCAGAGCAACCTGCCTGTTGCCCCGCTCCGATCGATGTTCTCGACAGCCTCGCGGGCAGAATGCTGGAAACAGTAGCAAAAAGGCCTGTTCGTCGCTATCTGGATGGGACATGGATCGTTTGTGCGCGGCACAAGCGACGCAAGGCGAGTTGGAAACAGGATCATGGCGGCAAGGGATGTGCTGACGAAGAACCAGCTGTGCGTGCTCGAGAAACTCGAGACCGCCAGCGGACCGCTCAGTGCCTACACCTTGCTCGACCAACTGCGCGAGCGCGGTTTTCGCGCGCCGCTCCAGGTCTATCGCGCGCTCGATACGCTGGTGAAGTCAGGTTTCGTGCATCGGCTCGAAAGCATCAACTCCTTCGTCGCCTGCGCCGAACCGCACGACCACAACCACTCGATGACCGCCTTCGCGATCTGCGACACATGCGGGCAGGTCACCGAAATGTCCGACCACGATGTCGGCCACCAGTTGGACGAATGGGTGCGCTCCACCGGCTTCGCCGCCAAGAAGGCGGTGATCGAATTTCGCGGGACGTGTGCCAAGTGCCTGGCCGAAGCGGCTTGAGGCCCATCGCTTCGTCATCCTAGGGCGAAGCAGGAGCGAAGCGACGTCGCGGAGACCCTAGGATCCATGCCGTGACATGAGAATGTCGCGGCGGCCCAGATTTAAGGATACTTGGCGCAGCCTCGGAAGCGGCTTCATTTTGCACCGTTGCATCCAAGGCTAATGTAACGGCATGGATCCTAGGGTCTGCGCTCCGCTTCGCGTCGCTCCGCCCTAGGATGACGACGACGGCTAATGCGCCTCGTCCCAGTTGTTCGCCGCCCGCGCGTCGACATGCAGCGGCACCGACATCGAGACCGCCGGCATCGCCGCGTTCTCCATGACGTGACGCACGACCGGGATCGTTGCCTCGACTTCCGCCTCGACGGTCTCGAAGATCAATTCGTCATGCACCTGCAGCAGCATGCGTGCCGAAAGGCCTGCTTTTTCCAGTGCCTCCTCCCTGCGGATCATGGCACGGCGGATGATGTCGGC
The DNA here is from genome assembly GCF_003999135.1 of Mesorhizobium sp. M7A.F.Ca.CA.004.06.1.1. NCBI lineage: Bacteria > Pseudomonadati > Pseudomonadota > Alphaproteobacteria > Hyphomicrobiales > Phyllobacteriaceae > Mesorhizobium > Mesorhizobium sp. M7A.F.Ca.CA.004.06.1.1. The sequence goes on from NZ_RZPQ01001135.1 coordinate 1,159, forward strand.
GGCGGTGCCTTGCAGGCGGGCGTTGGTCGAGGCGCGCTCGTTGCCCGCGCGGAGCGTGGGATTGGACGATCTTATAT
>NZ_RZPQ01001136.1:0-1234 GCF_003999135.1 Mesorhizobium sp. M7A.F.Ca.CA.004.06.1.1
TTCCTCAATGCGCCTCGCACCGACAACATCATCTTCACCTCTAACACGACTTCGGCCATCAACACGGTCGCCTATGGCTATGGCATGCCCAACATCGGCGAGGGCGACGAGATCGTGCTGTCGATCATGGAGCACCACTCCAACATCGTTCCCTGGCATTTCATCCGCGAGCGGCAGGGCGCCAAACTGGTCTGGGTGCCGGTCGACGATCTCGGCGTCTTCCACATCGAGGAATTTGAAAAGCGGCTGACCAGCAAGACAAAGCTCGTTGCCATTACCCACATGTCGAACGCGCTTGGCACTGTGACGCCGATCAAGGAAATCGTGCGCATTGCGCATTCGCGCGGAATTCCGGTGCTGGTCGACGGCAGTCAGAGCGCCGTGCATATGCCTATCGACGTGCAGGATCTCGACTGCGACTTTTTCGTCTTCACCGGGCACAAGGTTTATGGCCCGTCGGGCATCGGCGTGCTCTACGGCAAGAAGGACATTCTCGCTGGCATGCGGCCCTTCATGGGCGGCGGCGAGATGATCGAGGAGGTGACGGAAGACATCGTCACCTACAACGAGCCGCCGCACCGCTTCGAGGCCGGCACGCCGCCGATCGTCCAGGCGATCGGGCTGGGTGCCGCGCTCGACTATATGGAAACGATCGGCCGCGAGCGCATTGCCGCCCATGAGGAAGACCTCAAGAACTACGCGCATGAGCGGCTGCGCTCCATCAATTCGCTGCGCATCTTCGGTGATGCGCCCGGCAAGGGCGCCATCATCTCGTTCGAACTGCAAGGCATTCATGCGCATGACGTGTCGATGGTGATAGACAGGCAGGGCGTTGCGGTGCGGGCGGGCACGCATTGCGCCCAGCCGCTGTTGAAACGCTTCGGCGTAACCTCCACATGCAGGGCATCGTTCGGCATGTATAATACCAGGGCCGAAGTCGACGCTTTGGCCGAGGCGCTTGAAAAAGCGCGCAAATTCTTCGGATGACGAGTTTTTTGGGTGACGACCATGGATGATGCAAGCATCGCTGCCGAGACCACTCCGGAAACCGCGCCCAATACGCTGGTTTCGGGATCAGCCATTCCAGCCGACGAACTGGCGCGGCTGACCGACGACATCGTCTCGGCGCTGAAGACGGTCTACGATCCGGAAATCCCGGCCGATATCTACGAGCTCGGCCTGATCTACAAGATCGACATCGAGGACAATCGCTCGGTCAAGATCGACATGACGC
>NZ_RZPQ01001137.1:0-1230 GCF_003999135.1 Mesorhizobium sp. M7A.F.Ca.CA.004.06.1.1
GTATGGAAATGGATCACGGTGTCGACATCGCCGAACTGGACGCGGAACGATCGGGGCTGGAAAGCGGCCTGGCAAGTGTCGACGCGCCGATAAGAACGGCCCCCGCGACAGCCAGGCGCGGGCAAATCCTGACGGGCGCCGACTTTGCCCGGCAAGGCCTGCCCGGCGAGCGGCTCGACACCGTCTTCGAACAGCTCGCCGACATGTTTGCAGCGCTGCCGGCGGTGATCTCGGACGGGCGTGTCTGGACCTATCGGGAACTGGACAGCCGCGCCAACCAGTTCGCCCGCCTGCTGGTCAAGCGCGGCGTGCGGCCGGGCCACCGCGTCGGGCTCATCCTCGACCGCTCGGCGGAGACCTATGTCGCGCTGCTCGCCGTGATGAAGGCGGGCGCTGCCTTCGTGCCGCTGGCGACCGCCTTCCCCGAGGAGCGGATGGCGCTCATCATCGAAGACGCCGGCGTCAGCCTGATCGTCACCATCGCCGCCTACGCGTCGCGCGCCGGTCAGCTGCCCGTCCCGCATCTCCTTATCGACAGCGCCGCCGCTGAAATCTCCGGACAGTCCGACGCGCCGCTGAAGCCGCATGCGAAGGCCGCTTCATCGGACGACACCTGCTACATCCTCTACACCTCGGGCACCACGGGCAAGCCCAAGGGCGTGGTCATCAAGCACCAGAGTTTCGTCAATTTCATCCGCGTCGCCGCCGCCTCCTACGGCTACCGGCCGGGCGACCGCGTCTATCAGGGCATGACGATCGCCTTCGACTTTTCCTCCGAAGAGATCTGGGTGCCGTTCGTCGCCGGCGCGACGGTGGTGCCGGCACCGGGCCAGATGCCGCTGGTAGGCGAGGAACTGGCCGATTTCCTGCGGCTCCATGACATCACCTGCATCGCCTGCAGCCCGACGCTGCTGTCGTCGATGACGTCGGATGTGCCCAGCCTGCGCACGCTGCTGGTCGGCGGCGAGGCCTGCCCGCACAATCTGGTGGTGCGCTGGTCGAAGCCGGGGCGGCAGATCCTCAACACCTATGGCCCGACCGAGGCGACCGTCACCGCCACAATGGGCGCGCTGACGCCGGACAGCCCCGTCACCATCGGCGCGCCGCTGCCGACATACTCGATCGTCATCCTCGACGCATCGCTGCCGCAGCTTGCCGAGCCCGGCGAACTGGGCGAGATCGGCATTGCCGGCATCGGGCTCGCGGTCGGCTATCTCAACAGGCCCGACC
>NZ_RZPQ01001138.1:0-1224 GCF_003999135.1 Mesorhizobium sp. M7A.F.Ca.CA.004.06.1.1
CGAACCGGAAATCATCAGGGCGTTTCGAGCGCGACTACAAGGTTTTCCTCGAGATGCACCGCCAGCGGCGGATGCTGGACGCGATCCGCTAGAGCATCGGGGCCGGTCGCTGGCTCAATCCGTTCCTGTCCCTCCTCTCTTGCCTTCATGTCGCGTTTCGTCCAGAAGCTGACGCAAACGCCGCGAAACCGAAGGTTTTGCCGTTTGACATGCGGCTTCCGGCTCTGGCCGACGTGCCGTAGCTGGAAAGAGCGGAACAATGTCTGCGATCGAAGCCGGCGCTCGCGCGCCGGAAAGTCTTTGGCGTCAGGAAATCAGGGCGACGCTGGCGCTTGCCTGGCCGATGGTGCTGACCAATCTCGGCCAGACCGCGATGACGGCCACCGACGTCATGATGATGGGTCGTCTGGGGCCGGATACGCTGGCCAGCGGCGCGCTTGGCGCCAACCTTTATTTCATGCCGCTGATCTTCGGCCTCGGCCTGATGCTGGCGACCTCGCCGATGATCGCCACCGAGCTCGGCCGCCGCCGCTATTCGGTGCGCGACCTGCGCCGCACCGTGCGCCAGGGCCTGTGGCTGGCGATCCTGATCTCGATTCCGATCTGGCTCGTGCTTTGGCACGGCGAAGGCATTCTGCTGGCGATGGGCCAGGACCCGGCGCTCGCCCGTCAGGCCGGCATCTATCTGCGCTGGCTCGAATGGGCGGTGCTGCCGTTCTACGGCTATATCGTGCTGCGCTCGTTCATCTCGGCGCTGGAACGGCCGGGCTGGGCGCTGGTCATCGTCTTCGTCGCCGTCGCCTGCAACGTCTTCTTCAACTGGGTGTTCATGTTCGGCAATCTCGGCGTGCCGGCAATGGGCATTGCCGGGTCGGGCCTTGCCACCTCGCTGTCCTCAGCGCTGATGTTCATCGGCATGGCTGCCGTGGTGATGCTGGAGAAGAAGTTCCGCCGCTACCGTCTGTTCGGGCGCTTCTGGCGGTCCGACTGGCCGCGCTTCAAGGGTCTGCTGCGGCTCGGCCTGCCGATCGCCGGCATTCTCGCCTTCGAGGTGACGATCTTCAATGCGGCGGCCCTGCTGATGGGCCTGATCGACGCGGATTCGCTGGCCGCGCACGCGATCGCCATCCAGATCGCCTCGATCTCCTTCATGGTGCCGCTCGGCCTCAACCAGGCGGTGACGGTGCGCGTCGGCCTTGCGCACGGCGCCGGTAATCCGGAAGG
>NZ_RZPQ01001139.1:0-1217 GCF_003999135.1 Mesorhizobium sp. M7A.F.Ca.CA.004.06.1.1
GGGATCGCGGCTCAACGGCTCCGGCGACAGATACTGGCCGCCGATGGCGATGGCTTGCGCCAGATAGAATTTGAAGTCGCGCAGGCCCTCGCAGCCGAGGTTGCGGCAGAACCGCGTCACCGTCGGCTCGCTGACACCGACGCGCAAGGCAATTTCCGAAATCGCCGCTTTGGAAACGAAATCGAGGTCTGCCAGCACGAAGCCGGCCAGCTTGCGATCCGACTTCGTTCCGTCCTGCGACATCAGCTGCAGCCGCGTGATGATGTCGGCCGGCGTCTTCATAGAGGCAGGCCCGTTGCCTTGTCGAACAGATGGATGTTGCCGGGGTCGACCGAGACCGGCAGCAGGTCTCCCGGCCTGACCGGCACCCTGTCGCGGAACACGGCGCGTACCGTATCAGCACCGATAGCGCCATAGACATGTGTTTCGGAGCCGGTGGGCTCGACGACATCCACTCTGATCGCCATCGCGTCGACAGCCTCGCCGACGATAAAATGCTCGGGCCGGATGCCAGCCTCCACCGCGCTGTCCGCCGGCACCTGTTTGCCGGCAAGCGCAAGCCGCCCGCCACCGGCCGATTCGAACCAGGTTTTCTCAAGCGTCGTCTTGAGCGAACCGGACACAAAGCTCATCGACGGCGAGCCGAGGAAGGAGGCGACGAACTTGTTGGCAGGCCTGTCATAGAGTTCCAGCGGCGCCCCGACCTGCTGGATTCTGCCGCGGTCCATCACGACGATGCGGTCGGCCATCGTCATGGCCTCGATCTGGTCGTGGGTGACGTAGACGATCGTCGATTTCAGCCGCTGGTGCAGCGCCTTGATCTCGACGCGCATCTGCACGCGCAATTGCGCGTCGAGGTTGGACAGCGGCTCGTCGAACAGGAACACAGACGGCTCGCGCACGATGGCGCGGCCCATGGCGACGCGCTGGCGCTGGCCGCCCGACAGCTGGCGGGGATAGCGGTCGAGATAGGAGAAGAGATTGAGGACGCCGGACGCCTTCTTGACCTTCTCATCGATCACCGTGCGCGTCTCGCCGCGGATCTTCGGGCCAAAGCCGATATTGTCAGCTGCCTTCAGATGCGGAAACAGCGCATAGGACTGGAACACCATGGCGATGTTGCGCTGCTGTGGCGGCAGCGCGTTGGCGCGCACGCCGCCGATCAACAGGTCGCCGGAGGTGATCGTCTCCAGGCCGGCCAGCATGCGCAGCAAGGT
>NZ_RZPQ01000113.1:0-11103 GCF_003999135.1 Mesorhizobium sp. M7A.F.Ca.CA.004.06.1.1
GGCGTAGGCAGCGGCCACCGAAACCACGGTGACGACCGCCGCGATGCGCAGCGTGCGGATGAACACCGACTGCACGAGATCGTCGGTAAGCAGCGCCTCATACTGGCCGAGGCCGGGCGTCGGCAGCGTGAAGCTCCATTTGACGACGCCGAGGAACGGCCAGGCATAGGCCAGGACAAGAAACAGGAGCAGCGGCGCCATCAACAGCGCCGCGCCCATCCTGTCGGAGAGATAGGATCTCATGTCGACCCGATTACCCCTGCCCTGATCAGGCCGAGATGATCTTGGTGTATTCGTCGAGCGCCGGCCCGTAGTTCTTGGCGTACCAGTCCATGTCGAGCGCGATCTGCTTCTTCATGTTCTCGGGATCGACCGGGTTGATGCGCTTCTTGTCGGCAGGGATCAGCGCGTCTGCCGCCGGGTTTGCAGGACCTTGGCCGAGCTTGTCGAACATGACCAGCTGCTTTTCAGGGTCCTGGGCACTGGCGATGAACTTCATCGCAGCGTCCTTGCCGCCGGGATTGCCCTTGAGCACGGCGAGCGCACCGGGCGAGATCAGGCCCTGGTCCCAGATGAACTTGATCTTGCCGCCGCTATCCTGCTCGATCAGTGAAGCGCGGGTCGACCAGACGATTGCCATCGAGGCCTCGCCATTGAGCAGCACGCTCTGACTTTCGGCGCCGCCACCCCAATAGGCAACGACGTTTTCCTTGAAGGCGGCGATCTTGTCATGGGCGCGCTTGAGATCGAGCGGGTAGAGCGACGCAGGCGCGATACCGTCGGCGAGCAGCGCCGCTTCCCAGCTCGACACGCCCCATTTGTAGAGCGAGCGCTTGCCGGGGAATTTCTTCACGTCGAAGAAATCGGCCATGCCGGTCGGCGCGTCCTTGCCGTACTTCTCGGAATCATAGGCGATGACATAGGAGAAGAAATAGGTCGAGGCGGCGTATTCCCAACCAAAGCCGGGCCGCATCTTCTTCTTGTCGACGATGTTGTAATCGATCGGCTCGAGAGCCCCCTGGGCGCCGAGCGTGATGGCCGAGAACGGATCGACATCGACGAGATCCCAGGTCGGCGCGCCGCTCTTGAATTGCGCGGCGATGGCACCTTCGGTCGGACCCGAACCGTCCATCTTGACGGTGATGCCGGTGTCCTTGGTGAAGGCCTGGCCATAGGCGGCATCGTAGGCGGTGATGGCATCGCCACCCCAGTTGACCAGCACCAGCTCCTTGGCCTGCGCAAAGGCACCTGTCGAGCGCAGCAGCATCGGCGTGCCGGCCAGCACGAGTGCCGCCAACTGTGTGAACTGCCGGCGCGAGATCTCACCGCGGCCTGCCCTGGCGGACAGGCTCTCGATGGCTTGTTTCTTGGTATCATGTGTCATGTCAGTTCCCCTTTTTTGTTGTTGATAGTGCCGGAATCGGTGCTGCGATATCTCGCCACACCGTTCGTCATTGCCCTCCATGCGGAAGGAGGAAACCCTTTTCCGCCGGCCAGGTGAGCCAGACGGAGTTGCCCTTGCTCAACGCCGCGGCAGCCACCTCGCTCGGCACCGAGACCGTGACCTTGGCGCCTTGCCGCGTCGTCAGGTCGAGCCGCGTTGCCGCGCCGAGATAGGTGGAGTTGGTGGCGGTAGCGGCGATCCCATTCTCACCATCTGCCGCCTCGCTCGATATCGACATGTATTCGGGCCGGATCGCCAGGATGGCATCGCCGCGCACGAGTTCGGCCTTGCAGCCCATGCTGACCGCGCGGTCCTCGCACAGGCCGGTCGAGCCATTGCCGGCAGGCTTGACCCCCTTCAGCGGCAGCATGTTGATCTCGCCGAGGAACTCGGCGACGAAGCGGTTGTCCGGCCGGTCGTAGACCTCGTCGGGCGCTCCAACCTGCAGCAATTTGCCGTGGTTGAAGATGGCAACGCGTGACGACAGCGCCAGCGCCTCGCTCTGGTCGTGGGTGACGAAGACGAAGGTGGTCCCGGTCTCCTGGTGCAGCCGCTTCATCTCGGCCTGCATCTGGCCGCGCAGGCCCTTGTCGAGCGCGGAAAACGGTTCGTCGAGCAACAGCACGCCCGGTTCGAACACCAGCGCGCGGGCCAGCGCCACACGCTGCTGCTGACCGCCTGACAATTGCGCCGGCAGTTTTTTCTCGTGGCCCTTGAGGCCGACGCGCTCGATCATCTCGCCGACGCGGCGCTTGATGTCGGCGGCCGATTTCTTGCGCACCTTGAGTGGGAAGGCGATGTTGGCTTCGACGCTCATATGCGGGAACAGCGCGTAGCCCTGGAACACCATGCCGGCGGCACGTTGCTCGGCCGGCCGGTCGGTGATGTCGACGCCGTCGCTGAACAGCTTGCCTTCGGTCGGCTGCACGAAGCCGGCAAGGATCATCAGGAAGGTGGTCTTGCCCGAACCGGACGGCCCGAGCAGGGTCAGGAACTCGCCACGGCCGATATCGAGCGACAGATTGTCCAGCGCACGGAATGAGCCGAAGCTCTTGCCGATCCCGATTGCCTTGATCTCTGCGGCACGGCCGGGTTGCTGCATACTGCCCTTTCCCTAACGCTTGTCGAAATCGTAGGCAGGGTGCCGGCTCACCGCAACCGAATAGTTTTCGCGTGATCGGCAAATTCCATTCATCTATGGCGAGATGTCGCCACCTGCCCTCAATACGGCAGAATGCGGTTCTCCTGGAGTTTCGACCGCAGCCATCCTGCGAACGCTTCCAGCACCGGATGCGAAGCCTTGGCGTGTTCGGAGACCAGGAAATAGGAACGCGGCGACTTGATCGCTATGTCGAACGGCCTGACCAGCCGGCCCTCGCTCAGCGCCCGCCGGCTGGTCAGTTCGTCGCCCATGGCGATGCCCTGGCCGGCAATCGCCGCCGAAAAGACGAGGTTCATGTCCGAAAAGAAGATGCCGCCCTCAATGTCGGGGTTTTCCACCTTGGACAGCGCCAGCCAGCGCGCCCAATCCTCGGTGTCATCGAGATGCAGCAGGTTGGCGCGCAGCACGTCCGACGGCCGGGAAAAACCACCGACCTTGTTGAGCAGTGTCGGGCTGCAGAGCGGCGTGAACGAGATTTCACAGAGCGGCTCGACCGCCCGGTTCGGCCAATTGCCGACACCAAACGCAATGAAGGCATCGGCATCGGCATTGCTGACATCGTCGAGCCGGCGCGGCGTCAGGATGCGCAGCGCCACGTCAGGATACATCTGCCGGAACTCGCCGATATGGGTGCACAAGAACAGCGAGGCGAAGCCGGGCGTGCAACTGACGGCGAACGAGCCGCCGACTCCGGTGCCGGCATCGCGCGTCACCGCGTCGCCCAGAACGGTGAGCGCTTTGCGCACATCGCTGGCGTAGCGCTGGCCGCGCGGCGTCAACGCCACGCCCTTGCCGATGCGTTCGAGCAGGTCGAAGCCGAGGTCGCGCTCCAGCAGGCGAAGCTGATGGCTAACAGCGCTGCGGGTTAGGTGCAACTCGTCGGCGGCGCGCCAGACGCTGCCGTGGCGGGCGAAGCTGTCGAGCGCGCGCAGCGCTTGTGTCGATGGTATACGCAAGGAACCTCAGGTGAACCGAATTTGCACGAACCGGGAAAACATATCACTTTTTAGCGACCCGCTTCACTGCTTTCTTCTCATGCCATGGAGAAACCGGTGGCCACCTCGGCGCAAGCAACCGCCCTTGCCTGTCTCGACGGCATCCAGCCGTTGTTGTCCGCGTGGACACGCACCATCTTCGATTACGGCGAGACCGCGTGGCGGGAGTATCAATCAGCCGCCTGGTATGTCGAGCGGCTGAAACTCGAAGGCTTTTCCGTCGAAGAAGGCTCCGCCGGCATGCCGACCGCCTTCTGCGCGCATTGGACCAACGGCCCCGGCCCGACCATCGGCATGTACGCCGAATACGACGCGGTGCCGGGCAATTGCCAGGATGCCGCTACGGTCGAGCGTCCGCGCCGGGGACTTGGCAACCAGGCCGGCGGCCACACCGACCCGCATTCCGGCCTCCGGATTTCGAGCCTCGGCGGGCTGCTGGCGACCAAGGCGGCGATGCAGCGCCACGGCATATCAGGCACGCTGCGCTTCACCGGCGAGCCGGCGGAAAAGGTGCGCGGGTCAAAGCCGATCCATGCCGCCAAGGGCTATTATGACGGCCTTGCCGGCATGATCTCCTTTCATCCGTTCTACATGCTGCCGCTCTGCAACACGGCGCGCTGGGACACGCATTGCGGCGCGGCCTACGCGATGATCTATCGCTTCATCTGCGACCAACCGGAGCGCTGGGCGCTGGCTGCGGGTGCTGCACCCATTCCGCAAGCACATTCGGCGGCGCGCGCCCCCGGCGCCAACGACGCATTGATGATGATGTACATGGCCTCCAAGGCTCTGCGCGATTCCATGCTGCCGCACCAGGGCGGCTGGTCGATCAGCGAAGCGATCCTGACGGCGGGGCAAGCAACCGCCGACAATTTGCCGGCGGGGCTGGCCGAGATCCAGTACATGATCCGCGTGCCGACGCTTGCCATGGCCGAGCAGGTCACCGCGGTGCTCGACCGCAATGCCGAGGCCGCTGCCAGCATGAGCGGCTGCCGCCATGAGCGGCATTGGGTGTCGAAGTCACGACCGGGACTTGCCAACCATGCCATGGCCGAAATCGCCTATGAAGCGCTGTCGACGGCTGGGCCGCCGCGCTGGGACGAGGACGCCAAGGCAGTTGCCCGCGAAATACAGGTCAATGCCGGGCGCATGGCGAGCGACGAGCCGTTCATCGAAGAACTCGAGCGCTTGATCGAGCCGCAGGCGGCGGAAGCGATCCTGCGCCGCGATCTGCCGCCCTCGCAAGTCAATTCGACCTCCGACGATTACACCGACATGAGCTGGCATACGCCGACAGCGCGGTTCTATGTCGCCCGCCCGGCGCTGCGTTCGGAGACCGGCTACCCCTATCCGGCATGGGTGATGAATGCGCTGGGCGGCATTTCGGCGACGATCGACCCGATGGTCATCTGCGCGTCCAAGACGGTCGCGCTGGCGGCGCTCCGCCTGCTGGAAGACCAGACCGCCCGCGATGCGGCGATGAATGAATTCGTCGCCCGCACCGGCGGCGGAATCGGCGGCTCGAACTGGATCGCCCCGCTCTGTGACTACGAGCCGCCTATCCATTTTCGCTGGCCTGAATATGTCACCACCCCGCGCGGACGCGACTGGTGGATACCGAGCATTCCCCAAGCCAAATGACCGCCGATCTGATCACGAGGAGAACCCCATGACCGTTCATGACCGCATTGTCGCCGAGCCGTTTTCGCTGCAGCGCCGCAACCCAGCCGGCGGCACCAAGCCGCTGACCGCCTGGGGCTTTGCCAACGAGACCGACGTGCTAACCGACGTCCTGCTCGGCTCGCCCAATTTCCTGCGGCATCTGTCGACCAGTTCGCTGTCGCGCAAGCATCTGCGCGAGGCGCCCTGCAACGTCCAGATCGCCCAGGCACAGCACAAGGACCTGGTCGCCGCCTACGAGCATTTCGGCGTCAACATCCACTGGCACGAGCCGACGCCTGAGCTGCCGATGCAGGTCTATTCCCGCGATTCCAGCGTCATGACGCCTTACGGCGCCTTCATCACCGCCATGGCCAACTGGTGGCGGCGCGGCGAGAACTACGCCGCGATCCGCACCTACGAAAAGCTCGGCATCCCGATCTACGACATGGTCACCGCAGGCACGTTCGAGGGCGGCGACTTCAACGTCATCGAGGACGGCGTCGTGCTGATCGGCTGCGGCGGCGCCCGCACGCAGGAGGAAGGTGCGCGCCAGGTACAGGCCTGGTTCGACAAGGAGGGTTGGGAAACCCGCATCGCCTTCATCGACGAATATTACGTCCATATCGACCTGATGGTGGTGCCGATCGCCGAAAAACTGACCGCTGTCTGCCTCGCCTGCACCGAACCCGGCATTGTCGACTGGTTGAAGGGCAAGGGCCACGAGATCATCGACGTGCCGTTCCAGGATACGATGGCGCTCGGCTGCAACTTCATGTCGCTGGGCAGGGACCGGGTGATCGCGCCGACCTCCAGCCAGGCGCTGATCGGTCAGCTCAAGGCGCGCGGTTTCGAAGTCGCGGCCGTCGACATGAGCGAGATTTCGAAGACCGGCGGTGGCATCCACTGCATGGCGCAGGCGCTGAAGCGCGAACCGGCCTGAGGAGTGGGATAGCGCTACGCTGCTTCGCTCACATTCGCATCAGCATGATCGGCATCCTGGCGGCCGAGGGTGCAAGGTCGCGCGCGCAAAACGGCTGAGATCGCCGGCTGGCGGCACCATGTGCCCCGCTTGCGAGTCGCAACGCTGGCCGACGCGAAACTTGCGCGATAGCTAATATAAGCGCACAGTAAAAACGTCTTTTGGGAGAGGACAGCTCATCTGCAAATCGGGAGGAAACCATGAACACCATGAGCCTCACCACGCTTGAACGCGGAAAAACGACAATCGACGCCGCAGCCCTGGAAGCGTTTTCGGCACAATTGCGCGGCAAAATGCTGAGCGAAGGCGATGCCGCGTACGACGAAGCACGGACCGTCTGGAATGCCACGGTCGACCGGCTGCCCGGGCTGATCGTGTGCTGCGTCGGCGCTTCCGATGTCGTCAGTGCCGTGAATTTCGCCAGGGAGAACAGGCTTCTCGTCTCCGTGCGCGGCGGCGGCCACAACATTGCCGGAAGTGCGGTCTGCGATGGTGGCCTGATGATTGATCTGTCATTGATGAAATCGGTGCGGGTCGATGTCGCTGGGCGGCGGGCATGGGTCGGGCCTGGCGCGACGCTTGCCGATGTCGACAAGGAGACGCAGGCCTTCGGGCTGGTGGTGCCGACCGGAATCAACTCGACCACCGGCATATCCGGCCTGACGCTGGGTGGCGGCTTCGGCTGGATCACCCGCAAATTCGGCCTGACCATCGACAATCTTGCCTCCGCCGATGTGGTCACCGCCGACGGCAAACTGCTCCGGGCCAGCAAGACTGAAAATCCCGATTTATTCTGGGCGCTGCGCGGCGGCGGCGGCAATTTCGGCGTCGTCACGGCATTCGAGTTCCATCTCCATGAGTTTGGACCGCAAGTGCTGGCAGGGCTTGTCGTCCATCCCTTCGCCGATGCCGAAAAGGTGCTGCGGGAGTATCGCAAGGCGCTCGAAACCGCTCCTGACGAGTTGACCTGCTGGGTAGTCATGCGGCAGGCGCCGCCGCTGCCCTTCCTGCCCGCGGAATGGCATGGCAAGGAGGTTCTGGTTCTGGCCATGTGTTATTGCGGCGACATCGAGGCAGGCGAAAAGGCGACGCAAAAACTTCGAGCCATCGGCACGCCGATTGCCGATGTCGTGGGCCCCAGCCCGTTCACCGGCTGGCAGCAGGCATTCGACCCACTGCTCACGCCCGGCGCCCGCAACTACTGGAAGAGCCATGACTTCACCGAGTTTTCCGAGGAGGCGGCTGCGGTCGTAACGGGGGCAATAGCCAAGCTGCCGGGACCCGAATGCGAGATATTTATCGGCCATGTCGGCGGCGCGGCAGGTCGCGTCAAGGCGGATGCAACGGCGTTCCCACAGCGCAGTTCGCATTTCGTCATGAACATTCACGCCCGCTGGCGCGAACCCACCATGGACAAGGCTTGCACCGACTGGGCTCGTTCAATCTACGAGGCGGCCAAACCTTATGCCGCCGGCACCGCCTACGTGAACTTCATGCCGGAGGACGAGGTCGACCGGGTCGAAGCGGCCTATGGTGGCAACCATCGACGGCTTCTGGAAATCAAGCAGCGCTACGACCCGCTGAACCTGTTCCGCATGAACCAGAATTTGCGTCCGAAAGAAAGCTTGCGAGCCGCATGAGGCGCGCCGAGCTGCAGTGATAACAAGTTCACGCCTCCGCTGGAGGCGCGGGCACATGCTGTTGGCGCCGGGCTGTATTCTTGGGCCGGCCCATCAGCAACAAACCCAATACTGTGTCTTCGCCGCCCTTGTGAGTGCTGGAAAAATGGAGGAATAGTCTCCCGGAATGCATCGCCCTGAAATTGCCGGTTTGCGGTTCTCAGGTCGTGCAATTGCTAGCCGGATTCCGAATGGCCAGTCCCGAACCGCGCAAAAGAAGAGGTCCGATCGCCGCCCGGCTGCTGGCGCTCGATGCGTGGATCGATTCCTCGCTCTATGAGATCGGCTTCAAGGCGCGCCAATTCTGGGAATCAGCGACGATCTTCTCGCGGCGCTTCCGCGTCAACGGCTGGCGCCGTGGCATCATCGAACTGTTGAGCGAAGGTTTCACGCTCGGCGCCGTCGGCATCGTGGTGATGCTGGCGCTGGCCATTCCGGCTTTCCAGGACACGGCTGGCGACTGGCGCGCCCAGGGCGACTTCGCCGTCACCTTCCTCGACCGCTATGGCAACGAGATCGGCCAGCGCGGCATCATCCAGCGCGATTCCGTGCCGGTCGACGAGATGCCCGATCACGTCATCAAGGCGGTGCTTGCCACCGAGGACCGTCGCTTCTTCGACCACTACGGCATCGATGTGCTCGGCCTGTCGCGCGCGATCTTCGAGAATGTGCGGGCGAACTCCGTCGTCCAGGGCGGCTCGAGCATCACCCAGCAGTTGGCCAAGAACCTGTTCCTCACCAACGAGCGCACGCTGGAGCGCAAGATCAAGGAAGCCTTCCTGTCGCTGTGGCTCGAGGCCAATCTGTCGAAGAAGGAGATCCTGCAGCTCTATCTCGACCGCGCCTATATGGGCGGCGGCACGTTCGGCATCGAGGCTGCCGCCGACTTCTATTTCGGCAAGAGCGTCAAGGACCTGAACCTGGCCGAGGCGGCGATGCTGGCCGGCCTGTTCAAGGCGCCGACCAAATATGCGCCGCACATCAACCTGCCGGCGGCGCGCGCGCGCGCCAATGTGGTGCTGTCCAACCTTGTCGATGCCGGCTTCATGACCGAAGGCCAGGTCCTGCAGGCCAGGCTGCATCCGGCCGATGTCGTCGACCGCGGCGAACAGAAAAGCCCTGACTATTACCTCGACTGGGCATTCGACGAGGTCAAGAAGATCGCCAAACCTGGCCAGCACTCGCTTCTCGCCCACACCACCTTTGACGCCAACATCCAGAAGGCGGCGGAAGAATCGGTGGAGTTCCACCTGCGCCAGTTCGGCAAGGAGTACAACGTCACCGAAGGTGCCGTCGTCGTCATCGAGACCAACGGCGCCGTGCGCGCCATCGTCGGCGGCCGCGACTATGGGGCCAGCCAGTTCAACCGCGCCACCAAGGCGCTGCGCCAGACCGGCTCATCATTCAAGCCCTATGTCTACGCAACCGCGATGGAACACGGCTTCACCCCCAACTCCATCATTTCCGGCGGCCCGATCAGCTGGGGCAGCTGGTCGCCGCACAATTACAACGGCGGATCGGCCGGCAACGTCACGTTGATCATGGCAATGGCCAAGTCGATCAACACCGTGCCGGTGCGGCTGGCCAAGGATCATCTCGGCATCGGCCCGATCAAGGCCATGGCCGAGGCGATGGGCGTGGAATCGCCGATCGAAGCACATAAGACGATGGTGCTCGGCACCTCGAGCATGACGGTGATGGACCAGGCGACGGGCTACAGCGTGTTCGCCGACAACGGCTTCGTCGGCTCCCGGCACGGCATCAGCCAACTCGTCACCCGGACCGGCGAGGTGGTCTATGATTTCGCCAAGGACGCGCCGCCGCCACACCGGGTGCTGTCCGAGCAGGCGCTCAAATCGATGAACACCATGCTGGCCGCAGTGCCGGTGATGGGTACGGCGCGGCGAGCCCAACTTCCCAACATCGTCGTCGCCGGCAAGACAGGCACCACGCAGTCCTACCGCGACGCCTGGTTTGTCGGCTTCACCGGCAACTACACGGCGGCGGTATGGATGGGCAATGACGACTTCACGCCGACCAAGAACATGACCGGTGGCTCACTGCCGGCGATGGTGTGGCAGCGACTGATGGTCTATGCGCACCAGAACATCGACCTCAAGCCGATCCCGGGCATCGACAAGCCCTTCGTCGATGAGGAGATCGCTGCCAAGGCCGAGGAAGCACAGAAGAAGAGCGACGATCAGGCGGCGGCCGATGCAGCCGCCGAACGGCCGCCGGTGCTGTCCAGCCGCACGACCCAGACGCTGCGGGACATGACCACGCTGTTCCAGTCGGCGCCCGTCCTCAGTACGCCGCAACTGCCGGAGACGCTGTCGGCGCTGTGATTGGCGCCGAGACAGTTGAGGGGTGATGGCCGGATCACCGCCATTGCCAAGCTGGAACACCCCTCATCCGACCGAGCTTCGCTCGGCCACCTTCTCCCGCAAGGGGAGAAGGGAGAGCCGTCTGCAATTCTACGTCGGCCCGCTTGCCACAAGGCCCTGCGCCGCGATATCCCCGAGCGGCAACTCTTCGTGTCCCCGGCCCCTCATGCTCAAAACTGCCTTCCTGACGCTGCTTTCGCTTGCCATAGCCATCGTCGGCGGTGGCGGCAGCGTCTGGTATGCGCTGAAAGTCCAGGATGGTGTCGGCGCCATCAGGATCGGCCAATGGACAGCCTTTCCCGATATCGGCACGCCGGCCGCCGATCCCTATTCCAAGGCCCGCGTGGCGCGCGAGGGTGTGCTTGCGCTCGGCCGCGCCGAGGGGCTGTCCTTCGTCGCCGAGCGAGACGCGGCCGGCGCCGAGCTCAAGCGCGAATGCACCTACACAATCGAGGGTGATTTTCCGACAGCACGGTTCTGGACGCTTTATGCCGCCGACCAGTCGCTCGGCGTGGTCGAAACCGGCAAACCCCGGCTGGCGGCGCTGCAATCCTACGGGGTGGTGCGCCAGCCCGACAATTCGGTGATCATTTCCGCCGGCCATCACCCGATGCCGGGCAATTGGCTGCTGACAGACGGCTTCGGCAGGATGTATTTCGTGCTGACCTTCTACGACACGCCAATCGCCAGCAGCACCGGCCTGTCGGACGTCTCGCTGCCGCATATCGTCAAGGTCGGCTGCAATGCGTAGTTTTTACGCTGCGATGCGCGGACTTCTGCATGCCGTCCTGCTCGGTC
>NZ_RZPQ01001140.1:0-1216 GCF_003999135.1 Mesorhizobium sp. M7A.F.Ca.CA.004.06.1.1
GTCAAGGTCGGCTGCAATGCGTAGTTTTTACGCTGCGATGCGCGGACTTCTGCATGCCGTCCTGCTCGGTCTGCTCGGCGCCGGCATCGTGCACATCGCCGTGCTGCTGCTGGTGCCCGAGTTTTCCGAACGCGATGCCTGGTCGCGGCTGTCCATGGCGTCGGATCTGTACAAGATGACGCGGCTCGATGCCGAGGCCGGTGGCGCGCCCGTGGTGAAATCCGTCGACCCGCTGTTTTACGCGACGGCCTGCCGGTTCGATCTGGGCGAAGGCATGGTCCGCGTCAAGGCACCTGGGCATGTCCCGTTCTGGTCGGTGTCGGTCTATGACCGCAGCGGCCACAACATCTATTCCTTCAACGACCACACAGCGACCGGCGGCGTTCTGGATGCCGTCGTGCTGACGCCGGCGCAGATGATCGACGTGCGCAAGGATCTTCCAGAGGATCTTCAAGGAGCGATCTTCGTCGAAGCGCCGATCGAGGAAGGCATCTTCGTCATCCGCGCCTTCGTGCCCGACAGCAGCTGGAAGCCGATCGTTTCGCGCTTCTTCGAACAGAGTTCCTGCGAGTTGCAGGACTTCTAAAGCGAGTCGCGTCTGAACGGATTCAGACGACCCGCTTTGGATCTTTGTGCATGTCGTTCTCCCAAAACCGAGGTCACTTTTGGGCGACATGCACTAGACATGATCCCGGACCAAAGGTCCGTGGCCGCCGAAACTCAGTGGTGCGGGACCGGTTTTGGTCCTGGCGAACCCGGCTTGTCGGGATCGACCGGCCGCACTTCGCCGGCATGCGGCCGCTCGTAGCGGATGCCGGGAAAGATGATCACCGCTGCCGGCATTTCGGCGGTTTGCTTTACTCTGGTGTTTGGTGCCGTACGCGGCACGAAAGACAGTACCATGCCCATGGTTCGCGCATTCCTCTCGGTTTCCCCGGAGCACAACGCAACGCCTCCAAATGTCATTAAGGCCGGCAGAGGGTTAACGGAACGCTAACGGATCGTCGCTAACTTGAACTTTGTTCTTGGCACTCTCGGAACCGGCACGGTCCCGGTCGAGCGTCGTCAAGGTTGTGTCGAGTACGGGCGTATCCTTCGTGTCATCTTCGGACTTCAGGCAAATCGCGGTGCGAAAAGACTCGGGAAAGGCCGAAAGGCTGTTCCGCGCCGCAGTGTCGGCGTTCTGTTCGCTCACCCGCCCATCACGCCGCGAGAT
>NZ_RZPQ01001141.1:0-1216 GCF_003999135.1 Mesorhizobium sp. M7A.F.Ca.CA.004.06.1.1
GGCCTGCATGCCGTGGCTGCCAAGGATTTCGAGTTCGAAGGCGATCACCTTGTCCATCGGCACCTGCGGCCGCCATGTGCAGGTCGGCCTGATGCTGGGCGAGCATGCCCGGCCGCAGGTGCCGATGGACAAGGTGATCGCCTTCGAACTCGAAATCCTTGGCAGCCACGGCATGCAGGCCTACCGCTACCAGGCGATGATGGACATGATCCGCAACGGCAAGCTGAAGCCCGAACTGCTGGTCGGCAAGAGAATCAGTCTCGACGAGGCGCCCGCGGCCTTGATGGCGATGGGCGGCTTCGAGGGGATTGGTATTGGAGTGGTGACGAAGTTCTAAAGCGCGTCGCGTTTGAACGGATCCAGGCGACGCGCTTTAGGTCCTTGTTTTTATGCATGTCGTTCTCCCAAAACCGGGGCCACTTTTGGGCGACATGCATTGGGCGAGGACGGCACCGTCGTCAGGCGATCGCGCGTCGTGGCAATTCCTGCTTCGCGAATCGCTTGGCGCCTACGACGCAGAGCACGACGCCAAGCGTGACGACCACCATCAGCGGGCTGACCTGCTCGTGCAGCAGCGTCGCTGCCAGTGCCAATCCGAAAAATGGCTGCAGCAGCTGCAACTGCCCGACCGCGGCGATGCCGCCTTGCGCCAGCCCGCGATACCAGAACACGAAGCCGATCAGCATGCTGAACAGCGAGACATAGGCAAGCCCTATCCACGCCCTGACGCCGACGCCTTCGAACGATGGCGGCATGGTCATCAGCGTCAGCACCAGCATGATCGGCAGCGACAGCACCAGCGCCCAGCAGATCACTTGCCAGCCGCCGAGCTTGCGCGACAGCGCGGCGCCCTCGGCATAGCCCAGGCCGCAGGCGATGATGGCGGCCAGCATCAGACCATCGCCCACCGGCGAGGCCGTCACGCCCTGCGTCAGGGCAAAACCCGCGACCAGCGCGCTGCCGATGCATGAAAACAGCCAGAACGCCGGGCGCGGACGGTCGCCGCCGCGCAGCACGCCGAAGATCGCGGTCGCCAACGGCAGCAGGCCGACGAAGATGATGGAATGGGCCGTGGTGACGTGCTTGAGCGCCAACGCGGTCAGCAGGGGAAACCCGACAACCACGCCAAGTGCGACGATCACCAGCGACAGCAGATCGCCGCGCTCCGGGCGTTTCTGCCGAAACAGAAGCAGCAGCGCCAGGCCAAGCAGGCCGG
>NZ_RZPQ01001142.1:0-1216 GCF_003999135.1 Mesorhizobium sp. M7A.F.Ca.CA.004.06.1.1
ACCGGCTGTTTCGTGGAGCCGCGTCGAAGGGCGCGGCTGCCACCACTGATCTGCCCGGAATCCTGAGAGCCTGCGCCGATGGCCTTGCCGGCAGCCGGACCGAGATCGGTGCGCCGGCGAGGCCGTTCGGTGATCCCCTGACGCCGATCGCTTTCGAGGCGGCACTGGCGGTTTTGGCGTTGTCGCTTCTGCGTGACCACACCGTTGCGAGGCTGAGGATCTGTCCCAATTGCACCTGGCTGTTCGTCGACAGAAGCCGCAATTCCAGCCGCCTTTGGTGCGACATGGCGGTGTGTGGCAACAGGCAGAAGGCAAGCCGTCACTATCGTCGCCGTCGCATGGCGGAAAATGAGGTCAGGAATGCGTAGCGGCCTTTCCCGTTCGATCCTTGTCGGCGTGGCACTCATCGCGGCCGTTGCGCTGGGCGCCTGCCGCGATACCGGCAATGACGAAGGCAAGCTGTTCGAGATTTCCGGCAAGATATTCGTCTTCAACTACCGCCTCGCAAGGGCGACTTATGTCGTGACCCTGCGGCCGCTGAAGCCGATGGGAGAGGGCCAGGTCGCGGTCGCCAGCTTCCAGGATCCCGCCGGCGGCGCGCCTCTGGTGGTCGAGCAGAAGGTCTGGCCGAAGCTCGACAAGGTGACGCTGGAGAGCCCGGCACTGACCTGCGTCGTCAAGAACAAGCCCTATGCGATTGCCATCAGCATCAAAGGCGCCGACGGCGCGGTCCTGCAGAAGATCGACACCACGCTGATGTCGACGGAAGACCAGTCGATCCTGCCCGACCGGCCGCTGGTCATCGACCAGCTCTACACCGCCAATCCCGATCTCGTCGGCCATCCCGACGGCAAGCTGCCGGGCGAACCGAAGCCGGATTGCTCGAAGGGCGGCTGACGCGTCGCGGCCATCCGGGCCGCAGCTGAAATTTTCGTGCGCCGGGCAATATCCGCGGACCGGTTTCATACCCGATTCAGGATGGACGCGGACTGTTCGGTGCGCGTTGCCTGGCATCTGCGATTTTGTTTGACCTGCCTTGCAAGGGGAGAAAGGATGCGTCATCCGACCCCGACGTTGGCTGCCTGCCCCGCGTGGCCTCCGCAGAGGAAATGCCTGATGACGCTGCACGACGTCGCGCTCGACGACAAGTTCGATCTCGCAAAGGAGCTCATCTTCCTGTCCGGCGCGCAGGCGGTCATCCGCATGCTGCTGATGC
>NZ_RZPQ01001143.1:0-1216 GCF_003999135.1 Mesorhizobium sp. M7A.F.Ca.CA.004.06.1.1
CGCCTCCGACGCCTTCTTCCCCTCCGCCGATGGCTTGCTGTCGGCAATCGCCGCCGGCGCCACCGCCGTCATCCAGCCGGGCGGTTCGATGAACGACAAGGACGTCATTGCCGCTGCCGACGAGCACGGCATCGCCATGGTGTTTACGGGGATCAGGCATTTCCGGCATTGAGCGCCCTTACCCTCCCGCTTGTGGGGAGGGTCGGCGAACGATCTTTGCGAAGCAAAGTTCGTGAGACGGGGTGGGGACAGCGCCGCACCCCCACCCCGCTCCGCTTCGCGGATCGACCCTCCCCACAAGGGGGAGGGTAAACTCACTCCACCGGCCGGTCCGCCGGATAGGGCGTCTTGACCAGGATCGCCATGCCGATGCCCAGGAACAGCACGATCACCGCCATGCCGAGCCGCGCTGAGCCGCTGGCCAGGGTGACGGACGCGACCATGAACGGCGCCAGGAAACTGGTCGCCCGCCCGGCCAGTGCATAAATGCCGAAATAGCGGCCGGATTCTGCCGCCGTGACGCTGCGCGCCATGTAGGATCGCGACGACGCCTGCACCGGCCCGAAAGCCACACCGATCAACAGGCCGAAGAAGATGTAGGCTTTTTCCGCTGCCGTGCCGAACAGGCCGCCCCTGTCCGGCCCAGGCATCATCCAGAGGCCGAACAACGTGTAGCCCGGCCCGGTCGAGACGATGCCGATCGTGGCGATGCTGAGCAGGACCAGCGAGATCATGACGATGGTTTTTGAGCCAAGCGCCGTATCGAGACGGGCTGCAACCAGGCAGCCGAAGATGGCGACGACGTTGAGAATGATGCCGAAAATACCGATCTCGGTGATCGACCAGTGGAACATCGCAGCGGCGAAGGTGCCACCCAACGCCAGCAGCGCGTTGACGCCGTCCTGATAGATCATGCGGGCTACCAGGAAGCGGAAGATGCCGCTGCGCTTGCGCACCTCACCCAGTGTCACTTTCAGCTCCGCCAACCCCTCTCGGACAGCCGGACCGATCGGCAGGCCCTTGATGGCGTCGGGGGTGAAAAAGAACATCGGCAGGATGAACAGGAAGTACCAGCCGGCTGACAAAGGCCCGGTTGCGCGCGCGTCCTCGCCGAGCTTCGGGTCGAGCCCGAAGAGCGGGTCGATGCCGATGATCGTCTTGCCGGTCTCAGGCGAACCGGCCAGGCAGGCGACGACGAAGATCAGCACGATCATGC
>NZ_RZPQ01001144.1:0-1210 GCF_003999135.1 Mesorhizobium sp. M7A.F.Ca.CA.004.06.1.1
GAAAACAATCATCCGCATGCGGCAACCTGTCGAGCAGTCGTGATTTCCGATGAATCGCCGGAAAGGACTTTTGAAATGATCACTTTGCCCGACACGGCCAGCCCTCTTTACGAGAAGGTGAAGGACTACATCCTGGCGAACATCGGAACGGGCCGGTGGGGCAAGGATCGCAAGCTGCCGTCCGAGAACGAGTTGGTGGCGTCGCTCGGCGTGTCGCGGATGACGGTTCACCGGGCGCTCAGAGAGTTGACCTCGGCCGGGTTCCTGATCCGCCTGCAAGGTGTGGGAACCTTCATCGCGCCGCCGCGGCCGCAATCGACGCTGATCGAGATCAACAACATCGCAGCCGAGATCGTCGAGCGCGGCAACAGGCATCGTTCCGAAGTCCTCGTCCTCGAAACCATCATGCCGACAAAGGAGCTGGCGCTGTCGTTCGAGTTTCCAAAGCGCGTCTCGATCTATCATTCCGTCGTCGTCAATTTCGAGAATGATCTGCCGGTGCAGCTGGAAGAGCGCTTCGTCAATCCGAGCCTCATTCCCGATTACGACAAGCAGGATTTTTCGAAGACGGCGACCTACGACTATCTCATGCAGAAAACCCCGGTGACCGAAGTCGAGCATATCATCTCGGCGATCCCGGCCGACGCCGAGACGGCGCGGCATCTGGGCATCGATGTCGGCGCCTGCTGCCTTTTCCTGCACCGCCGGACATGGACAGGCGCGGTGGTGGCCACCATCAGCAAGCTGACCTATGCCGGCAGTCGCTACTCGCTCGGCAGCCGCTATTCCCCTTCAAAAAGCAGCTAACGGAAGCAGGACGAATGCAAGTCGGAGCGGTTTCGTTGCCAATGTATATACATGTGCTGACGAGAACGCTTTCGCTCTCGAATGGACGGGCCAAGAAGGACAACAGATGACGCAGACACCGAGTCGCACGGCGCAGATCCGGGCACTCGCGCAGCATGATGTTGCCGAAGCACAAAGCGCGCTGGCGGCATTGCTGGGCGACCTGTTTGCGATGAGTCCCCGCAATGTGCGCATCAACTTCGACAAATACAGCCTCAATTCCCTGAACGGCTTCTTCGAAGACGACGGCAAGGCCTACTTCTTCAAGTTCCATCAGGAGGAGCGGGAGGAGGGGATGACGGGCGAGTATTACCGCGCCGAGATTCTGTCGCGCGCCGGCCTGCCGGTCGACCAACCCATACAC
>NZ_RZPQ01001145.1:0-1210 GCF_003999135.1 Mesorhizobium sp. M7A.F.Ca.CA.004.06.1.1
ATATGAGTGAGAGCAGCGAATTGTGAGCCGCGGCTTTTGCCATGTCATGCGCGACGGCATGGATCTCGCTTTCGCCGGAAGCCGCTGCCGCAACCACGGACCGCCGCTCGGCAAGCATGGCGACGTAGGACGCCAGAAGTGCCGTCAGCTGCACGGCAACTGCCATGAACAGCCCGTTGATGCCTTGCGCGGCACCTCCGATGACGATCAGCGACAACATGCCGGACGCGCTGATGAAGGCGATGCGGGCGACGCTGTCGGCGCCGGGACTGGTCGCGTCGTTGACCAGGGCTTCGACAAAGGCCCAGAAAAACAGAACCGCGACGACAAGCAATGCGGTGGCGAGCGGCGCCACGACAACGAAATTGTCGAGGTCGACGAAGCGGGTACCCTCGATTGTGGTGCCCAGCACGCCGAGTGCCGCCGCCACACCCCGGTTTCCGTCGATGCAGATGAGCGCAAGCAGGGCGAAAACAATCGCCCAGTGCAAGGCCAGAAAAGAGGTCAGTACCTGTCGCATCGGTGTTCCTGCTTCGCAAAGCAAGAGACGGCCAATCTGAACCATTCCCTGCTCGCGCCGGGACAGTGGGCCTTGCCGTCCGCCATCGCAACGGAAACCATTTGTTAAGGTTAACGGTGATCAGCCATACGCGTGAGGATGCCCGCCAACGCGTCAAAACTGTGGATGGCGCCGGTTTTTGCGATGCTCGCCGCTCAGTTCACCGGCGGATAGAGCGTGTCGATGATCATGCGTGCATCGTGGCGCGAATCGATCATGCCATAGGTGTTGCGCCATTGGCCGGCCAAACGCGTCTCGACGAAAGCGTCGGCGATCCGCCCTGCCCCCAGGCGGCGCAATTCCGCCGCCGCAGCCGACAGTGCCAACTGCTCGGTCAGCAGCCGGGCCGAACCTTCGTCGGTTGAGGCAACCTGCATCGCCGCCTTCAGAACGCCGATCGTGCCGCGTCCGCCGGCGCCGAGATCACGGTCGATGCCGGCCAGCACATCCTCGAACAGGCCGGGCGCACGGCCGAGCACGCGCAGCACATCAAGCGCCATGACATTGCCCGAGCCTTCCCAGATCGCATTGACCGGGGCCTCGCGATAGTAGCGGGCGAGTGGCGCCTCCTCGACGTAGCCGTTGCCGCCTAGGCACTCCATCGCCTCATAGAGCAGCGGGGGCGCGATCTTGCAGACCCAGTATTTGACG
>NZ_RZPQ01001146.1:0-1207 GCF_003999135.1 Mesorhizobium sp. M7A.F.Ca.CA.004.06.1.1
TCCGTGCTCCATGGCTGACTGCTCCCGCCATCCATGGCCATCAACGGCAGCCGCATCATCGCCACCAGCGGCGCCAGCATCAGGTCGCCGCCGATGCTGGCCGCTTCTTGCGTCCGTCGGCTCTTGCCGGTCTTTCTCATGGAAACAAAACCCCTTGTCGCGGCCGAATCAGCCGCAGCCCCACACACTACGCGCTTGTAGTGGAATTCGTTCGCTCCCCGCGTCAGCATGGCCTCAAGGCTGGGCGCTCCCGCCGAGGAGCGCCCAGCCGAGGGGTCGAGTTCTACCGCTTGCGCAGGTCGGCTTGCGCCAGATCCAACGCCTTCGAGATGCGATCGCAGGCCATATCGATCGTATCACGGGTCCAGATCAACGGCGGCGACAGGATCATCGTGTCACCGGTGGCGCGCAGCATCATGCCGTGCGCGATGGCATGATCCCGCACGGTTACCGCCGCACTTCCAGCCGGCAGGAACCGCTCCTTGGTCGCCTTGTCCTTGACGATCTCGATCGCGCCCATCAGTCCGATCGAACGCACCTCGCCGACCAGATCATGTCCGGCGATGCGCTCCTGCAACGCCTTGGCGAAGTAAGGGCCGGTGTCGTTCCGGACGCGGTCGACCAGCCCTTCGCGCTCGATGATCTCGAGGTTCTTCAGCGCCACGGCGCAGGCCACCGGGTGGCCGGAATAGGTGTAGCCGTGATTGAACTCGCCGCCCTTCTCGACCAGCGTCGAGGCGATGCGGTCGCCGACCAGCAATGCCGACAGCGGCTGATAGCCCGAGGTCAGAGCCTTGGCGGTGGTGATCGTATCGGGCTCGATACCGAGCGTCTGGGCAGCGAACCACTCGCCGGTGCGGCCATAGCCGGTGATGACCTCGTCCAGCATCAGCAGGACATCGTATTTGCGGCAGATGCGCTGCACTTCCGGCCAGTAGCTCGCCGGCGGTATCTTCACGCCACCGGCCCCCATGACCGGCTCGCCGATAAAGGCGGCAACCTTGTCGGCGCCGGCTTCGAGGATCGCCTCCTCGACAGCCCCGGCCGCGCGCAGGCCGAAATCATGGTCGCTCTCTCCCGGCAGCGCCAGTTCATAGGCGTAGGGCATCATCACATGGACGATGTTGGGCACCGCACCGTTGAGCTGCTTGTGCATACCATCCATGCCGCCGAGCGAGGTGCCGGCAACGGTCGAGCCGTGATAGGC
>NZ_RZPQ01001147.1:0-1203 GCF_003999135.1 Mesorhizobium sp. M7A.F.Ca.CA.004.06.1.1
AACCGCGCCAGATGGTCGCGACTGAGGCTGGCCGCAACCGCCATATTGTATTTGTCCCTGTCCAGGGAGAGCGCGCCGATCAACAGCGTGATATAGGCATCGCGCATTTCGCAACGGATCGCCTGGGCGATGCGGGCAGTATCCAGGCCCCCCGTGACCTGCTGGGTCGTCGGCCGTACGGCGCAGGCAAATAAAACCTGAGCGGCGGCCAACAATGCGGCCGCGCGGCAAATCGTTCTATACAGGCGCAAGTTTCCCCCCTGAGCCAATCCAGATTTATACTGGAAAGGCGCAGTAAATCAACAATTGCCAACTTGTGTCAATTGGGAGTTTTAGAAATTGTTAATTTAGAGCGTATTACCTGCGGTCTTTGAAGGCGGCATGGACGCGGGTGAATGCCGGTCGGGATGGGCTGCCGGCGCTAGCCTGCACGACGCACGGTTCCTCACCCCCCCCCATGAAATGAGGGCGAGGAACCCAAGTCTTGCTAAGTCACCCCGCCATGGCCAGCGGCACGGCGCTCTTGTTGGGGATCTGGATGTCGATTTCCAGCGTCGACATGGTCTCGCCGCGGTCCATCGAGACCTGCAGATAATCCTGGTCGATCTGCACATGCTTGGCGATGACGGCCATGATCTCCTCGCGCAGGATGGAGACGAGGTCTGGCTGGCTGCGGTTGCGGCGCTCATAGGCGAGCAGCACTTGCAGCCGCTCGCGCGCCACCGGCGCGCTGGAGCGCCGCTTGAAGATGTCGAGCAGGTTCATGCCGCCCTCCTTCCCAAAAGACGATCGAGGAAGCCCTTGCGCTCGAAGGGCACGATGACGGGCAATTCCTCGCCCTCCAGCCGCCTGGCGGCGTCGATATAGGCCTTGGCAGCGGAATTGAGCGGCTCCGACAGCGTCACCGGCGAACCGAGGTTGGAGGCGCGCAACACGTCCTGGCTTTCCGGAATGATGCCAAGCAGCGGCACCGACAGGATTTCCAGCACGTCGTCGATGGACAGCATTTCGCCGCGCGACGCACGCGCCGCATCGTAGCGCGTCACCAGCACATGCTTGGCGATCTGCTCGCCCTGCTCCGCCCGCAAGGTGCGCGCGTCGAGCAGGCCGATGATGCGGTCGGAATCGCGCACGGAACTGACTTCCGGATTGGTGACGATGACCGCCTCGTCGGCAAAGCGCATGGCGAGCTGCGCGCCGCGC
>NZ_RZPQ01001148.1:0-1203 GCF_003999135.1 Mesorhizobium sp. M7A.F.Ca.CA.004.06.1.1
CGTTCCTGCCGCTGGTGCTTATCGGCCTGCCGCGCCTCTACGGCAGCTGGCACATGGTGCTGACCGGCCTGCTGCAGCATATCGGCCTGGCCGATAATGTCACCGACCACCGGCTGAACACGCGCACCGTCTACATGAACCCGATCAGCCGCTTCATCTACTGGAACATGAACTACCATGTCGAACATCACATGTTCCCGATGGTGCCGTATCACGCGCTGCCGAGGCTGCATGAATTGATCAAGCACGATCTGCCCGAGCCGAACCCTTCGATGTGGCATGCCTATCGCGAGGTCTGGCCGGTGCTGCTGAAGCAGCTTCAGTACGAGGACTATTTCCTCAAGCGCGAGCTGCCGCCGACGGCGCGGCCGTATCGGGACGAGTTCCATGCGCTGACCGTTCCGGCAGCGGCGGAATAGGGGAGAGGCAGATGGCCGACTGGGTTGAAGCGTGTGGCGTCGACGATGTCGAGGAAGAGGATGTCATCCGCTTCGATCATGGCGGGCGTACCTTCGCCATCTATCGCAGTCCCGATGACGAGTATTTCGCAACCGACGGGTACTGCACGCATGAGAAGGCGCATCTGGCCGATGGGCTGGTGATGGACGACATCATCGAATGCCCCAAGCACAATGGCCGCTTCAACTACAAGACGGGTGTGGCCCGAGGCGCACCGGTATGCGTCAATCTCGCCACCTATCCAGTGAAGGTCGAGGCTGGCAAAGTGATGATCCAGATCGGCTGACCTGCCGCCGAATGCAACTGAGGGAACCCATTTGATGAGCCGAAAAAGACCGACGGTGGCGGATTTGCGCGCCATGAAGGGCAAGCGACAGCTGACCATGCTGCGCGTGCTGACGATGGACGAGGCCGAGGCCGCGGAGCGCGCAGGGGTCGACATCGTCTCGGTGCCGCCCGAACTGGTGCTCAACCCGCAATACCGGGACGCCGCACCCAGCCTGTTCACCATGCCGGGCGACAATTTCTACGAGATCGGAACGGCGGACGATTTCGTGCGCTGGGCTTTCC
This sequence comes from Mesorhizobium sp. M7A.F.Ca.CA.004.06.1.1, assembly GCF_003999135.1. Taxonomy (NCBI): domain Bacteria; kingdom Pseudomonadati; phylum Pseudomonadota; class Alphaproteobacteria; order Hyphomicrobiales; family Phyllobacteriaceae; genus Mesorhizobium; species Mesorhizobium sp. M7A.F.Ca.CA.004.06.1.1. Next base: position 1,030 of record NZ_RZPQ01001148.1, read on the forward strand.
GGCTCTACAAGGCCGGCGCCGACGCGGTCTATTGCAGCGCCGGCTACGCCACGATCAAGCGGATGGCCGATGACAATATCCCGGTGATCGGCCATGTCGGGCTGATCCCGTCACGGGCCACCTGGACCGGCGGCTTCAAGGCGGTAGGCAAGACCGCCGACACCGCCATGGAGG
>NZ_RZPQ01001149.1:0-1202 GCF_003999135.1 Mesorhizobium sp. M7A.F.Ca.CA.004.06.1.1
CGACATGCGCTACCAGCATGGCGTGACGCCGAATTCATTCGACCGATTGCCGCGCACGGCGGTTGGTCCGTTCAACCGGCAGGCGTTCGACGACATCGTCGCGGGCCGCTACGAAGGGTTTCCGTTCGAACTCTACGAGGCGCATCTGCGGGAAGGGTCGGGCAAGGGCTCGTCGACCGCCTTCCAGGGCGTCATCGTCGCCTTCGAGACCATCGCGCCGTTCCCCGGCATATTGGTGGCGACGCGGCGGACCAATGCCGTCATCAGCTTCTTTCGCGGCATGTTCGCCAGCAAGCTGCAGGAACTGTCCAGTGGCGACGTGGCGCTTGATGCCGCCTACGAGTTCCGCACCGACAATCTCGGAGCGGCACAGCCGCTGGTGAGCGGCCGGCTGGCGCAGGCGCTGAAATGGCTTGGCGAAACCTGGCCGGACGATCCGGCCCGTGTCGCGCTCAATGGCAGCGATGGGTTCCTGCTGCTGCCGCAGACGAAGAACTTCTTCGAACTGCCGGATATTTCGGTGCCGCTCGATTACAGCACGCATGTCGCGCCGATGATATCAGACATGGGCGCGATGCTGGCGACGGCGGCACTTGTGCGCAAGATCGGCGCGAAGGACGAGGCGGGCTGAGCCGTCAGCCGTCGAAGCCGTATTTGTCACGCCTATAGTCCGCCTCTGACCATGAAACAAAATTTGTGTCGATGGTCGGTGAGCAGGCTGTTTCGTGATGCTGCTCGAGGTCGATTGCAGCGACCGCGTGGCGATCCAAAGCCGCCGTCACAATCGGCTAAGCGACTCTTTTCGCGGATAGAAGTGGGCATTGGAGGAGTCGAAGCGGTCTGAAATGATGTCGGCAACAAGCAATATGTCGGAATTAAGCCTATGATATTGTTTGCGAAAATTCACCCAACGTGATTTGCGGAGGGAGCGCTTTCCGTTCCAGTTTCAAGCCGTCCGGTGCTGTCGTTTCCCAAGGCGGCGGTCCGGAAAGTGAAACAGCACGGAGTGCTTACCAATGAAGAAGACCCTCGCAACCACCGCCGCTCTGCTCGCCTTCCTCGGCACCGCCTATGCCGCGACCGTTCAGGGCACCATCCAGGCCGTCGACCCGACGACCAAGTCGATCACCCTCGACGACGGCAAGATCTACCAGCTGTCGCCGGAGGCGACGATCGGGAAACTGAAGGTCGGCGCCCTGTCT
>NZ_RZPQ01000114.1:0-11040 GCF_003999135.1 Mesorhizobium sp. M7A.F.Ca.CA.004.06.1.1
GTCCGGGCCGAAGGTCTCACCCTTCCCCGCCGATGTGCTGGCCAGGGTCGAAGCCATGCGCGCCGCCCATTCGGCACTGCCGATGCCGGTACGGGCCGGCCGTTCGATCGGCATCAAACGCAAATAGGGCGAAGCCGACACCTTCTCGTTCCCGGCGTCAAAGCCACACCGGCAATCTAAAATCGCAGAACCCTCCCATCGGCCGGCAGCAGTGCTTGAAGCGGCGCGGCGCCCTCGTTAACCTTACCAAGGTTTTAACGGGAACAAGCCATCTGAGCCGTTGCGCGACTCAGCGGGTCGGTCGAAAACGATCCGCATCGAGGTAGCGACACGGGCGGCGCGGCGCCGGTTCGAGGAAAGTGCATGAAAACCGACATCAAGGTCGAGGTGGACAGGCTGGCTGCCGATCCGCGCATCACCGACTATGATTTCTGGCGCTCGCTCAAGAACGTCAACAACGAGATCTTCCACATCGCCAACAACAACGAGCCGATCCCGTTCGACATGATCCGCTGGCGCGCCATCCTGAAGCAGGCGCGCATGAAGCGCGGCCACGCATAGGTTCCTCTCCTGTAGGTCAAGCCTGGCGCCTCAACGCTCCCAGCGCCGAGCGCGCCACCACCGGCGACGACTGGATGATCGCCGTATTGGTCATCGCATAAGGAATGATGCGGTCGATCACCCGCTCGAGTTCGGCCACCGAGCCGACATGCGCCAGCGCGATGAAACAATCCTCTCCGGTCACCCGGTCGCATTGCACGATCTCCGGCAGTTCGCGGATGATCTCGGCCACGAGGGCCAGTTGCCCCGGCACCGGCCGGATGCGCAGCCACGCCGACAGCGGCAGGCCGAGTGCCGCCGGGTTGATCCTGACCGAATAGGCCTCGATGACGCCGCTTTCCTGCAGCCGCTTGATGCGCTCGGCCACGCTCGGCGCCGACAGACCGACTGAGCGTGCCAGCTCCGCCGTGCTGGTGCGCGCGTCCTTCTCCAGCAGACGCAGGATCTTCATGTCAGAGACATCGAGGTCGGCACTTTCAGTTCGAAGGCGCTTCATGGGAAATTCCTTGCTTCTGAGAGAAATCTCGCCAGACGAGCCCATCATCACTCATATAAACCGGCAAATATGCCTGCGATACTGAGCCGATGAATGATCAAACGCAAGCTCTTACGGCAGATCCTGCCCCCGGCAACCCCACCCTGGCCAGGCTGACGGAAAAATTGCCGCCGCATGTCTGGTTCGCCGTCAGCGCCGTCTTCCACTATCTCGGGCCGGCTTTCGCCGTGCTGCTTTTCCCGCATGTCGGCGTGCTCGGCATGGCGTGGCTGCGCATCGCCACGGCAGCACTCATCTTCGCACCCCTGACCCGTCCATGGCGAAGCTTCGCCCGCGCCGATCGCTCGACAAGGCTGCTGTTGCTGGCCTTCGGCGCCTGTCTGGCGGTGATGAACTGTTCGTTCTACCTGGCGCTCGACCGCCTGCCGATCTCGCTGGTGGCGGCGATCGAATTCGTCGGCACCATCGGCGTCGCGGCGATCGGCCTCAGGAGCCCGCGCAATCTTGCCGCCCTTGTCGTCGCCGTCGCTGGCACCTTGCTGCTCATCGACGTCAGATGGTCCGACAATCCCATCGGGCTGTGCTGGGCCTTCCTCAACGGCGCGCTGTTTGTCGGCTACATCGTGCTCGGCCACCGCGTCGCCGCGTCAGGCGTAGGCGCCGGCATCGCCGGCCTGGGTGCCGCCATGGCGATCGCCTTCATCGTCGTGCTGCCGATCGGCCTCACCGATGCGCTGCCGGCCTTTTTCTCACTGCCGCTGCTGTTCGCCGCCATCGGCGTCGGCATCTGCTCCTCTGTCATTCCCTGCATCTGCGACCAGCTCGCCATGTCGCGGCTGCCACGCGCCAGCTTCGCGCTGATGCTGTCGCTGCTGCCCGTCACCGCGACGCTGATCGGCGTCGTCGTGCTGCGCCAGATGCCAAGTTTTACCGATTGCCTCGGCATTGCGCTGGTGGTCGCCGGCGTCGCCTTCCACAAGCCGGCGAACACGGATTAGACGAACGCCCTATGCCAGTTTCTGCTTGAGGAAGGCGATCGTTCTGCCCCAGGCCAGGTCGGCCGCCTTCTTGTCGTAGCGCGCTGCCGACGTGTCGTTGTTGAAGGCATGGTTGGCGCCTTCATAGACATAGACCGTGTATTCGACATGCGCCGCGTCGAGTTCCTTCTTGAAGGCGTCGATGCCGGCATTGATGCGCTCGTCCAGTCCGCCATAGTGCAACAGCAAGGCCGCCTTGATCTTGGATACATCGGCGGCCTTCGGTTGCATGCCGTAATAGGCAACGCCGGCACTGAGATCGGGCGCGTTGATGGCCAGCATGTTGACCGTGCCGCCACCCCAGCAGAAGCCGATGGCGCCGACCTTGCCGTTGCCGTCCTTGTCGCTCTTGAGGAAAGCGACGGTCGCGACACCGTTGGCGATGGTCTGCGCCGGATCGAGCTTGGCGAACATGTCGCGCGCCTTGTCTTCATCGGTTGGCGTTCCGCCGAGCGGCGACAGAAAATCCGGCGCCAGCGCCACGAACCCCTCCAGCGCCACGCGTCGCGTCACATCGCGGATATGCGGGTTGAGCCCCCTGTTCTCATGCACGACGATCACCGTGCCGAGCTTGCCCGCCTTGTCCACCGGCTTGACCAGGTAGCCCTTCATTTCGCCGCTGCTGCCGGGATAGCTGATGTCCTCGCCCTTCACCCGCGGATCGTTGTCGGCGACAACAGCCGCTTGCGCCGAATTTGCCGCCAGAAGCGGCGCGATCGCGGCCGCCGCCGCACCCGATCCGGCAAGCCGGGTCAACTGCTCCATGAACCGGCGGCGATCGAGCGTCAGATGCGTGTATTCGTCATAGGCGTCGATCATCGCCTGGGTGATGGCGGGCTTGGCGTCGGGTTTCGTCATGGATAGGTCCTCTGCTTCGGGCTTTAATTCCCAGCTACATAGGGACCAAGCCGGCATGATCCAGTCGAGCACTCATCGCGGCCGCCGATTGCCTCAGGGCGCAGGGCGCCGGCCGCGCCCGAGCAGTAAAGCCGGCGCCATGCGCGGCCGTGTCATCACTTTTTGGTCATTGGCGATAAATCCTGCTGGCGCTGCCACAATCGTGAGGGAAGGTGGCTATCGCCCAGTATCTTGGCCGTGTGCCCACACGTCAGACCCAGAAGGAAGCGATGACCATGACCATGCCTTCCCCGATCCTCGCCAGCGCGCTCGTCCTTTCGGCGAGTGCCGCTTTGGCCCTGTGCTCGATGGTTCTGAACGCAGGCAGACGATCGTTGATCAGGGTCCGCACTGAGCGGAACCGCAACACGAAAACCCAGGGCTGAGTGACGCCATGAACGTCCAGGACATCGTCAACACCGTTTCGCAGAAGGCGGACCTCGACCAGGCGACGACGGAGAAAGTCGTCGGCACCATCTTCTCGGTGCTCGAACACGAGGCGGAAGGCACCAGCGCCTCGGCGTTCTTCGCCAGGATCCCCGGCGCCGACGACCTCGCCCATCAATATGACGTCATGGCTGCCGCTCCGGCCGGCGGCGGCGGTTTTTTGTCGTCGTTGCAGGGCGCGCTTGGCGGCGTTCTCGGCGAGAAGGCCGGCGCGCTGATCAACGGCGTCGCCGCGCTCAAGGCATCCGGGCTCGACATGGCGCAGATCCAGAAGGCCGGCGCGACGCTGATCCAGCAGGCCGAAGCCGCCGCCGGCCCCGACCTGACCAACAAGGTGCTCGGCTCGGTGCCCAGCCTGAAGGGCCATCTGGGGATTGGCTGATCGACAATCGGGCCGATCGGAAGATTTGCCGCCCCTCATCGCCCAGTCGGGCACTTTTCCCCGTCACTATGCGGGGAAAAGATACCGGCACAGATGATGGGCGGCGCGACCTCTGAGAGATCGCGCGCCCTGCGCCCCTACTTCGGCAGCGCGTAGGCGATCACATAGTCCCCGGGCTTGGTGCCGACCGAACCGTGGCCGCCGGCGACGATGACCACGAACTGGCGGCCGTCGGCCACCGTATAGGTCATCGGCGTCGATTGCCCGCCGGCCGGCAGCCGCGCCTGCCACAGCTGCTTGCCCGATGTCAGGTCGTAGGCGCGCAGATAGTCGTCGACCGCCGCCCCCAGGAAGGCGACGCCGCCAGCGGTGATCATCGGCCCGCCAATGCCCGGCACCCCGACCTTCAGCGGCAGCGGCAGCGGCGTCATATCGTAGACGGTGCCGTTGCGATGCATGTAGGCGATCTTGCCGGTCCTGAGATCGGCGCCGGCGACATAGCCCCAGGGCGGCGCCTGGCAAGGAATGCCGAGCGGCGACAGGAACGGTCCCATCACCACCGCATAGGGCGCGCCCTCGTTGCGGTTCAGCCCCTGCTCGCTGCCGCGCCCTTCGTCCGGTGGCGGCACCTGATCGCGCGGAATGAGCTCCGACTTGAACGCCAGATAGGTCGGCATGCCGAACAGCACCTGCCGGACCGGGTCGACGGCGACGCCACCCCAGTTGAAGGTGCCGAAGTTGCCGGGGTAGATCAGCGAGCCCTGGACGGAAGGCGGCGTATAGCGACCCTCATAGCGCAGGCCCTGGAATTCGATCCGGCAGGCCAACTGGTCGAACATGGTTAGGCCCCACATGTCGGCACCGGTGAGCGGCTTCGGCATGAAGGTAAGGTCGGAGACCGGCTGCGTTGGCGATGTGTGGTCACCTTCGATCGCGCCGCCGGGCGCCGGCACTTCGTTGACCGCAATGACCGGCTCGCCGGTGCGGCGGTCGAGCACATAGAGGTCGCCCTGCTTGGTCGGCCCGACCAGCGCCGGCACCACCGTGCCGTCGGGTTTGGTGATGTCGATCAGGCTCGGCTGCGCCGGCACGTCCATGTCCCAGAGATCGTGGTGCACGGTCTGCCGCACCCAGCGCACCTGCCCGGTGTTGAGGTCGAGCGCGGTGATCGACGACGAGAACTTCTCGACATTGGCGCTGCGCCCGGCGCCGAGCTGGTCCGGCGTCTGGTTGCCGAGCGGCACGTAGAGCAGGCCGAGCTTCTCGTCGGCGCTCGGCGTCGACCACATGTTGGGCGAGTTGGCGGTATAGGTCTGGCCGGCCGGCAGCGGCGTTATCTGGTCCGGATTGCCGGAATCCCAGTTCCACACCAGCGCGCCGGTGGCAGCGTCGTAGGCGCGGATGACGCCGGATGGCTCCTGCGTCGAATAATTGTCGTTGACCGCGCCGCCGACGATGATCTTGCCGGCTGAGATCAGCGGGGCCGAGGTCGAGTAATAATAGCCCGACTTCGGATAGGGCATGTTGGTCAGAAGGTTCAGCGTGCCGCCCTCGGCGAAAGCCGGGCAGATCTGCCCGTTGGCGGCATCGAGCGCGATCAGCCGCGCATCCGAGGTCGGCAGATAGACGCGGGTCGCACAGGGCTGCCCGGCGGCGCCGGCGGCATCGGCGTAATAGGCCACGCCGCGGCAGGTCTGGTGCTGGCGGTCCTTGTCGAGCTTGACCTTGGGATCGAAGCGCCATTTCTCCTTTCCGCTCGCGGCATCGATGGCGATGGCGAAATTATGCGGCGTGCAGATGTAGAGTGTGTCGCCGATCTTCAGCGGCGTCACCTGATAGGTGGTCTCGCCGACATCGTCGGGACCCTTCACATCGCCGGTCTGGTAGGTCCAGGCAGGCTGCAGCTTGGCGACATTGTCCGGTGTGATCTGGTCGAGCGGCGAATAGCGCTGGCCGAACTGCGTGCGGCCGTAATAGTGCCATTCGCCGGCCGGCACATCATTGCCGAGATTGGCGTTGGCGACCACCTTGTCGGTGCCGAGTTCGCCGGCAATATCCTTCGGATCCGAAGTCATCGAATAACCGGCGACGGCCAATGATGCCAGCACGGCAAGGATCAGCGGCGCGCGCCCGTCAGGGCCGACGAGACCCCGCCTCGCCCACGGCGTCAGCAGCCAAAAAGCGAGAAGCACGATGATGCCGCCGCGAGGCCCGAGTTCCCACCAGTCGAAGCCGGTTTCCCAGACCGCCCAGGCCAACGTGCCGAGCACGATCACCGCGTAGAGCCACAAAGCAGTCGACCTGCGCCGGTAAAGCAGCCAGGCGGCGATCAGGAAGGCAAGGCCGGCAACGACATAGTACCAGCTGCCGCCCAGCATCGCCAGGCGGATGCCGCCGCCGCCGAGTGCCAGGCCGATGAGGAAAAGAATGAGGGAGGTGATGGTGACAGCCAAGATGATACTCCTTCGACTGTTGCGCTTTGCGGCGCTGCCATGGCAACCCGGCATTGCGTCGCTGCCCGAAGCACAACTTTCTCCCGACGGTCCCGCCTGTCAAGCATGGGCCTCAAGCGCAGGCGGTAATGGTCCATCGCCATTGGGATAACATCGACCGCACTGGGAGCGTGGGCAGCAATCGGGCACTTTAGCGGAACAAAACGTAGACAGTTCTGGTCTTTCCCCACCGAATCACTACATTCGGGGCGATGTCCGGCTTTTCCGAAGACATGCCCTTTTTCGACGAACCCAATGCGCGGCCCACGGCCCCGTCGGGCATCGCCGCGCGCGCCATGGCTGCCCGCAGCGGACACAACAACGCACCCGACTATCTGAAGGGCCTCAACCCGGAGCAGCGGCTGGCGGTGGAAACCACCGAAGGCCCGGTTCTGGTGCTGGCCGGAGCCGGCACCGGCAAGACCCGCGTGCTCACCACCCGCATCGCTCACATCCTCGCCACCGGCAAGGCGTTCCCGTCGCAGATCCTCGCGGTGACCTTCACCAACAAGGCCGCGCGCGAGATGAAGATCCGCATCGGCGTCCTGATCGGCGAAGGCAACGTCGAGGGCATGCCATGGCTCGGCACCTTCCACTCGATTGGCGTGAAGCTGCTTCGCAGACATGCCGAACTCGCCGGTTTGCGCTCCGACTTCACCATCCTCGACACCGACGACGTCGTGCGGCTGATCAAGCAGCTGATCCAGGCCGAAGGTCTGGACGACAAGCGCTGGCCGGCCAAGCAGTTCGCCCAGATGATCGACGGCTGGAAGAACAAGGGACAAGGCCCGTCCGACATCACCGAGGGCGACGCCCGCGCCTTCGCCAACGGCAAGGGCCGCGAACTCTACAAGGCCTATCAGGAGCGGCTGAAGACGCTGAACGCCTGCGATTTCGGCGACCTGCTGTGCCACCCGATCCGCATCTTCCGCGCCAATCCGGACGTGCTCAAGGAATACCACAAGCGCTTCAAATACATCCTCGTCGACGAGTACCAGGACACCAACACCGCCCAGTACATGTGGCTGCGCCTCCTGGCGCAGCGGCCTCAAGGCAAGCCGATCTCCCCCCTTGAGGGGGAGATGTCCGGCAGGACAGAGGGGGGCGCCTCGCGCCGACAGGCTGGAGGGACAGCGCCCCCCTCTGTCGCCTCCGGCGACATCTCCCCCTCTAGGGGGGAGATTGGGCGCTCTTCGGCCGAAACCCGCGCCACCGTAAACATCTGCTGCGTCGGCGACGACGATCAGTCGATCTATGGCTGGCGCGGTGCCGAGATCGACAACATCCTGCGCTTCGACAAGGATTTTCCCGGCGCCACCATCATCCGGCTGGAGCGCAACTACCGCTCGACCGCGCACATCCTTGGCGCGGCCTCCCACCTCATCGCCCACAATGAGGGCCGCTTCGGCAAGACGCTGTTCACCGACCGGAACGATCCGGAGGACGGCAAGGTGCATGTCCACGCCGCCTGGGATTCCGAGGAAGAAGCGCGCGCCGTCGGCGATACCATCGAGACCTACCAGCGGCAAAAGCACAATCTCAACGACATGGCGATCCTGGTCCGCGCGTCCTTCCAGATGCGCGAATTCGAGGACCGTTTCGTCACACTCGGCCTCAACTACCGCGTCATCGGCGGCCCGCGCTTCTACGAGCGCATGGAAATCCGCGATGCGCTGGCCTTCTTCCGTGTCGTCGCCCAAGGCGCCGACGACCTCGCCTTCGAGCGCATCGTCAATGTGCCGAAGCGCGGCCTTGGCGAAGCCACCATCCGCCAGATCCACGACACCGCGCGTGCGCTGCGCATCCCGATGCTGGAGGCCGCCGCCAAGCTGGCCGAAAGCGACGAGTTGAAGCCGAAGCCGCGCGCTGCCTTGCGCGAGGTGTCGGCCAATTTCGAGCGCTGGCAAAAGGCGCTGGAAACCACGCCGCACACCGAGCTCGCCGAGACCATCTTGGAAGAGAGCGGCTACACCGACATGTGGAAAAACGACCGCTCGGTCGAAGCCCCCGGCCGGCTGGAGAATTTGAAAGAGCTGATCCGTTCGATGGAGGAGTACGAATCGCTGCGCTCCTTCCTTGAGCATGTCGCACTCGTCATGGACGCCGAGCAGAATGCCGGGCTCGACGCCGTCTCGATCATGACGCTGCATTCGGCCAAGGGCCTCGAATTCGAGACCGTCTTCCTGCCCGGCTGGGAGGAAGGCCTGTTCCCGCACCAGCGTGCGCTGGATGAAGGCGGCCGCTCCGGGCTGGAGGAAGAGCGCCGCCTTGCCTATGTCGGCCTGACTCGTGCCAAGAAGAACCTGCATCTTTGGTTCGTCTCCAACCGCCGCATCCACGGCCTGTGGCAGTCGACCATCCCGTCACGCTTCCTCGACGAACTGCCGGAAGCCCATGTCGAAGTCGCCGAAAGCGGTAACTCCTATGGCGGCTACGGCAATTCCTATGGCGGCGGTTCTTTTGCCTCCGGTCGCGGCGGCCAGGGCGCGGGACGGCAAAACCCCTATGGCGCCTCGCGCTTCGACAATGTCGGCGCCGATACCGAAAAATCCGGCGCCTTCTCCAACACCTATGCAACGCCGGGCTGGCAGCGCGCGCAGGCCAACCGCACCGAGGCGACCGACCGCAACTGGGGCTCGCGCTCCGGCCACCAGGTCGAGCGCATCGGCTATGGCGAGACGGACAGCGGCTACGGCGCCGGCCGCACCTCGGTCAAGGGCCGCACCATCGATGGCGAACTGGTCGCCAAATCCGTCGCCGACAAGCCATCGCCCTTCAACGTCGGCGACCGCGTCTTCCACCAGAAATTCGGCAACGGCAACATCTCGGCCATCGAAGGCAACAAATTGACCATCGACTTCGACAAGGCCGGCCAGAAACGCGTTCTGGACGGGTTTGTCGCGGCGGTGTGAAGATGGCGTTTTCCCGCGGACAGCTCCCACCTTCGTCATCCACGGGCGGAGCAGGAGCGAAGCGACGTCGCGGAGACCCGAGGATCCATGCCGTGACCTTGGCCGTGGAGTGCAGCGGAGCAGAATTCTGCACCGTAGTGACGCGTTGAAGTTGCGGCATGGATCCTCGGGTCTGCGCTGCGTCGCTACGCTCCTTGCTTCGCCCGTGGATGACGAAAACGATGAGCGCCGGCGCCAATCGTCAAGGCATGCGATCCTCCAACGAAACCCTCACCGATACCGCGCCTGGTTCCACTTATGACCGAGCAGCGACAGGATGATGATTAGGCCGTTGAAGAACTGCACGTAGAAGCCGCTCAATCCTGCCGCCACGACGCCGGTCTGGATGAAGGACACGGTGACAGCGCCGATGGCGCCTCCGACCACGGTGCCGATGCCGCCCCAGGTCGGCGTGCCGCCGACGAACACCGAGGCCAGCACCGGCAGCAGATAGCCATCACCGGCGGTCGGCCACCAGGTGAAGTTGATCATCACCGAGAAGGTGCCGGCGATCGCGGCCCCGATGCCGACGAAGACAAACACTTTCACCCGCACGCGCTTGACGTCGATGCCCATCTGCTGGGCGCTGTCGGGATTGTCACCGACCACCCTCACCTGCGCGCCGAAGCGGTGGCGGTTGTAGAGCATCGCCGACAGCACGACGAAGCCGATGGCCCAGAAGATCTGCACCGGAATGCCCAGGAGCTGGCTGGAGAAGATCGTATAGGCCCAGCTGTCGCTGAGGCTGGTCAGCGCCATCGACTTGCCTTCGTTGATGATCTGGATCAGGCCTCGCAGCAGGAAATTCATGCCGAGCGTCGCGATCAGCGACGACAGCCCGCCATAGACCACCAGCGACCCGACCAGGAAGCCGAGCAGCATGCCGGTGACGAGTGCGGCGGCGATGCCGAGGAACGGATTGTAGCCGGCCTGCACGACCAGCGCGAAGACCCATGAGGCAAAACCCATCGTCGCCGGAAACGACAGGTCGATCTCACCGCAGGTGACGACGAAGACCAGCGGCACCACCACGAACAGCGCAACGGGGAGCGTGGTCAGCACCGAGCGGTAGAGATACCAGGTGGTGAAGACGGTCGGGTTGGCGATCATGAACACCGTCATCATGACGATGAACACGGCGAGCGTGCCGAGCGCGGCACGGTTGTCGAGGATGAAGCCGCGCATCCAGTGATCGGAAGGGTGTTTCCACTCTTTCTGGGCACTGGGGCGGGCAATGCCGGCGGACGGCTCGTGCAGATCTGGCTCCATGGTCTTGCTCATCGTGCTCTCTGCTCCGCGTCGCCGGCATCGTGCAGTCCGGCCAATCCGCCGGGATGCGCGACCTCTTCCATGAAGTTGATGAGATCTTCGGCCGACTTGACCTCGCTGCGGTCGGTCGTCAGTGCGACCTTGCCGCGATCCAGCACGACGAAGCGATCGGCGATGTCGAAGACATGATGGATGTTGTGGCCGATGAACAGGATCGAGCGGCCGCTCGCCCGCACCTGGCGCACGAAATGGAACACCTTGGCGGTTTCGGTCAGCGACAGCGCCGTCGTCGGCTCGTCGAGGACGATCAGCTCGGCCTGCTTGTAGATGGCGCGGGCGATCGCCACGCCCTGGCGTTCGCCGCCCGAAAGCTGGCCGACGATCGACTGCGGCGTGAACACTTTCGAGGTGAAGCCGATCTCGCGCATCAGCCGGCTCGCTTCCTCGATCTCCTTGTTGACCCTGAGAAAGCCCATGAAGCCGGTCAGTTCGCGGCCCATGAAGATGT
>NZ_RZPQ01001150.1:0-1194 GCF_003999135.1 Mesorhizobium sp. M7A.F.Ca.CA.004.06.1.1
ACGTCACGTCGGCGGCGCGCGCTGCATAGCCGTCCATGGCGGAAGCATTGAAAGGCGGCTGGGTGCGAAGTGCTACGACCGGTTCCGCCAGAACACGATCCACAGCCTCGAACAGGGGAACGCTTTCGCCGGCTAGAGGCGCCGCGCCATCAAGCAGGCGTTCAAGCGCCTCCGCGATAGGAACCAGCGCCATCAGGCGCTCGCCTTGTAGTCACCCGACTTGCCACCGGTCTTTTCGACCAGGCGGATGCCGGTGATGACCATGGCGCGGTCTACTGCTTTGGCCATGTCGTAGATGGTCAGGCAGGCGACCGAGGCAGCCGTCAGCGCTTCCATCTCGACACCCGTCTTGCCGGTGACGCGCGCCAGTGCGGTGACCTTCAGGCCCGGCAAAGCATGGTCGGGCTCGATGTCGACGGAAACCTTGGTCAAAAGCAGCGGGTGGCAGAGCGGGATCAGTTCATGCGTCTTCTTCGCCGCCATGATACCGGCGATGCGCGCAGTGCCGAGCACATCGCCCTTCTTGGCGTTGCCGGCGAGGATCATCTTCAGCGTCTCGGGCTGCATCGCGACAAAGCCTTCGGCGATCGCCGTGCGCGTTGTTTCGTCCTTGTCGCCGACGTCGACCATGTTGGCCTCGCCCTGCGCGCCGAGATGGGTAAGGCCCGATACCATCGTCAGATGGCCTCGGCCAAAGCCTTGCCTGTCAGAAGCAGGCGCGTCGCCGCGGTGACGTCCTGTTGCCGCATCAGGCTCTCGCCGACAAGAAAAGTGCCGATGTCGCTCTTTTGCAGCCTGAGGCAGTCGTCATGCGAGAAAATACCGCTCTCGCTGACCAGCAAGCGGTCGGCCGGAACCATCGTCGCCAGCCGCATGGAAGTGTCGAGGCTGGTCTCGAATGTGCGCAGATTGCGGTTGTTGATGCCGATCAGCCGCGACGACAGTTTTAGCGCGCGCTGCGTCTCGGTCTCGTCGTGCACTTCGACCAGTGCATCCATGCCGAGTTCGAAGGCCGTCGCCTCGAGCTCGCTGGCCAGGACGTCGTCGACACTGGCCATGATGATCAGGATGGCATCCGCGCCCCAGGCGCGGGCTTCGTAGACCTGATACGGATCGAACAGGAAATCCTTGCGCAGCGCCGGCAGCGCGACGGCGGCTCGCGCCCGGGTGAGAAATTCGGGCGCACCCTGGAAG
>NZ_RZPQ01001151.1:0-1191 GCF_003999135.1 Mesorhizobium sp. M7A.F.Ca.CA.004.06.1.1
TCCTCGCGCACCTCACGGATCATGTTGAAATCGACGTCGACCAGCCCATCGCGAAAATCGATCGGCTCGAACGAGCCGGCGGCGAAATAGACGCGGCCGGCGTTGACTGTGTGAGGACCCATGCGGATCGCCACCAGCGCATTGTCGCCGGCCACCAGCATGGCATGGGCATAGGCATGCTCGGCGCCCGAATTCTCGCGCCGCTTCCGCCACAGCATGAACGTCGAGTAATTGACCGCGTGGCAGCGGCCGACGAGACGGCTGTCGCGGTAGGCAAGTTGCGACAGCAGCACCACCATGCCGTCGAACAGCGCCGGATTGGCGGCGATTTCGTGCTGCCAGTTCTCGGCGATCGCCTCTGCATTGTCCCTTGCGAAAGGGTGCGGACCGGGATCGAGCCGGACGTCGATGTCGTCGACCGGCAGGATGACGTTGCGCGGGAGGTCGAAACTCATGCGTCAGGTCATGTCCAGCGTGATCGCCACTGGGCAATGGTCCGATGCCTTCGGCCGGTCCCAGCCGGCGCGCGGAAACCGCTCGACCTCCTGCCCCGGCGGAAAGATGGTGCGCCAGGGCTGGCCGTTGCGGATGATGTCGGGAACGGCCGTTGCGTTGCTGGCGGCGAGCCCCTTCGACAACAGGATGTAGTCGAGCTGGCACAGATGCCGCTCTTCGGGTCCTCGCGTGTGGTAGAAGCTCCAGCGGTTCATCTCCGGCCGCCTCTCGACGACATTTTCGCAAAAGCCGCCTGCCGTCAGCACGTTGATGCAGGACAGGGCTTCGTCGACCACCTCGAAGCGATAGCCGTCGATCGCATCGCCGGCCACCTTCACGCGCTGGCGATAATCATTCATGTCGCCGCAGATCGCCCAGCTCTTGTCGGCGGCATAGTCCTTGCCGAAGCGCTCCTCGATGATGCGGCGCACGGCCTGCGCTTCGGCGATGCGCACCGGCATCGTCGCCTCGCGCCCGTCGAGCCCGTTGCGCGGCGAGCCCATCGACTTGAAATGCACGAGATAGAGCGTCAGCGGCACGCCGCCCACGGTGATGTCGATCTCCAGGCAGTCGCGCCGGAAAATGCGCTCATTGGCCTGATTGCCCAGTGCCTCGAGTTCCGGCGTGTGCAGCCCGAACTGCTCGTAGGTGACATAGGCATGGCTGGTCATGCGCACGAATTCGATCGGCTGGCCC
>NZ_RZPQ01001152.1:0-1187 GCF_003999135.1 Mesorhizobium sp. M7A.F.Ca.CA.004.06.1.1
ATTGAGCGCAGGCCGGATCCTGACGCCAGATTACTCCATGTCAGGTACGTCGCCGCTGACGAAGAGCGTGTTCGGCGGGCCGTATTCGCCTAGCGTCGGATCGGCCTCACGGCTCCAGGCGATGACGCCGGCATGCTTTGCCGCCAGAGCCTTGGCGGTGCGTATAGCGCGGTCTTCGCTTTGCTGGTCGGCGGGTCCAAAGGCTGGGAACAGCTCGCCATCCTCACCGCGATCGAAGGCGACCACGACGATCAGCCTGGGATTTTTCTGGCCACTGGAATCGGACATCTTGCACCTTTAGCGCGGAACCTATCACATTGCTCGGGGTTGAAGGCCGCGAATCGATGAATGCCGACTTTGGGGAGTGGCATCGTGCAAGATCAGCGTTTCGATGAGCCGGTCAGGATTGCGCTCGGCCGATCGCGAAACTCGATCTTCAACGTGGAGCGGGTCGCTCAGGCTGCAGACGTCCTGCTGAACCGCTGGCCGGTTGCGACCGGGCAAAAGCATATGGTTGCCCGCAAGGTCTGTCTGGCCGTGCTCGAGGGAAAGAAAGAAGTCTCGGCGGCAAGGGCGGCGTTCATTAACGCCGCGATCGAGGCGGACATCCTCGTCGAACCGCGTGAGGTGTCGATCCCGTAGCCTGCTCCGGTGAAATTGAATCAGGGTCTGGCTCCATCCCCTTGATGTATGCCTCTTTTTTGGCGATCGCCGACCGGCTTTTCGGGGGCCATATTGACCTGCCTCTCGGCGCGCCTTGCACGGTATTCCGCATATTCGCTGCCTTTTGGGCAGTCTTCAGTACCCGTTGACATAGCATCCCGGTCTCTATATTGAACAGGATTATACAGGTTCACTGAACAGGTACTATATGAAGCGGCGCGCGGTTCAACTGTCTCCCGGTACGGGCAAACCCGAGCAGATCGCCACCGTTCTCGAACATGAAATCCGCTCCGGTGTTCTCGGCTTCGGCGACCGCCTGCAAAGCGAGAATGAACTTGTCCAGCGCTTCTCCGTCAGTCGCAATACGGTCCGCAAGGGCCTTGAGGAATTGTCCAGCCGGGGGCTGATCACGACCAGGGTTGGTATCGGCTCGTTCGTCACCTTCGACGGCAAGCCGGTCGATGACTCCATCGGCTGGTCGCGCGCGCTGGCCGATGCCGGCGCCCATGCCGAGACGCGGACGC
>NZ_RZPQ01001153.1:0-1183 GCF_003999135.1 Mesorhizobium sp. M7A.F.Ca.CA.004.06.1.1
GTGCTGTGTCCTCAGCGCCGCCAGCGTGGCGGCGAGGCTAGCTTGGCCACAGGAAAGTCGCGTTGCCTCGCGCCCGCCGTTCAGCGGCGGCACAGACATCCCGTTCGGGCCTACCACGAAGAACGCGCGCTGGTTCACGGTCGAGAGGTCGGGAACCGTCCCGGCGAGTTCGCCAACAAGACCATGATGGATCCGCGGGAGCTCGCCCACGATCACCACGACATCGGCACGCCGGCGCGTCTCTCCGGGGGCGACGGTCATTGCCCCCTTGTCCGTAAAAAGCGCAGTCTCCCGGGCAAGTGCCGCGCCATCGGCATGGTCGTATGCCGCGCCAGCCCTCTCAGCCAGCGCGATCGCCGCCCTCGTGCCGTCTATATCCGTATCAAAGCTGAAAACCGGGCACCGACTTGACGACAGTAGCGACGCGGCATGCGCAGCCGCGCGCTCAATCAGCGCTTCCCGGTTGCCGATCCAAGCAACCGCCATTCGCTAAACTACTTTCTGGTGCCGCCACGATCCTAGACGAAACTGGATTGGCCGTGAACCCCACCTTGCAGCGGATCAGCGAATGTTTTCATACGCTATCAACAAATTCCGACCCTGCTTAGTCATATTTGACGTAAGCGAAGCGTTGATCGGTCAGCGGAGTGCCCTCCAGCGCCCCGCCTTCCTTGGCCGGCTGCCACTGGACAACATCCTCGATCTTTTTCGCCAACTCGAAATCCTTGTCGGTAATGCCTTTCGCCGCGTGGTTCATCAGGCGCACCTCGACCCAGGCATAGGAGGCGGTGATATCGGGATGGTGCCACGCCGCCTCGGCGAGATGGCCAACCGTGTTGATGACCATCAGCGTCGATTTCCAGCTGTGGGTCTTGTATTTGCGCCGGATCCAGCCGTTTTCGTAGCGCCATTTTGGCAGCTCCTTCTCAAGCCGCTCGGCGATCTCGGCTTCCGAATAGACCTTTTCCTTGACTGTCTCGTTCATCTCGACCTCCGCGAATTGCTCGGTCTGTCTACACGCCGGAGCCAGCAAACACGTGGATGCATTCTCTTTGGCTTGCCCCATCGACGAAAACAGTTATCATGGTACCGGGCACCTAAACTTCCATGATGCATCCATGATGCACCCATCGGGGGGCAGATGTCGAATTCTGTTACCATACGAGTGCCCGCTCGCCTGCAC
>NZ_RZPQ01001154.1:0-1181 GCF_003999135.1 Mesorhizobium sp. M7A.F.Ca.CA.004.06.1.1
TTCAGATTCAGCACGAAGACGTCAGCCGTCAGCGTGACGCCAGCGCCGCTCGACGCGCCCGCGGCCACGGAGAACGAACCTATGTCCTCGTTGCCGGTTGCTTCGACCGTCACATTGCCGTCGACGTCGATGTCGGCGCCCGCTTCGATCGATGCAGTCGTCGTCTTTGTCAGCGTCGACACATTGACGCCGGCGCCGACGCCGGCACTGCCGGCGGAAACCGCGAGCGAGCCCGCGATTGTCAGGATATCGGTTTCGTCGCTTGCAAAGACCGAAACGCCGGGATCATTGGCGAGCGTCTGGCCGGAAACCTTGCTGTTTGCACCGATGCGAGCCGTCGTTGTCTCGGTCAGCACCGTCACAGCGACCGAACCGGCGACCGCCGCCTGCGCGGAAGCAGCGCCGGCGGCTGCGATGATCAGCACGTCATCGGTGGAAATCGCCGATACGGAGAGGCCGTTTGCGCCACCGGTGACCACGTCGGCGTCGCCATAGAGCTCCGCCTTTACATCGTCGAGATGGACAAACACCGTTCCGGAAATACCGATGCCGGCGCTTTGGCCGAACGCCGCCGCGCCAGCCAGCAGGAACACGTCCGCGTCGCCGGTCGCCGTCACGGAGACATCTCCGCCGGCGCCCAGATGCGATTTGTTCAGCGTGCTGCCGGCCTCGACGAAGGCCTGGGTCGATGTGTCGAGGTAAAGCACGCCGACCGATGCCGCGACGCCGGCCGAGCCGCCGGCGCTGCCGCCGAACGTCGCCGCGATCGAGGTGATGTCGTCGAAGGAGTCGGCATTGATGATGATGTTGCCGGCAGTCGTATCCAGATCCGCGCCACCACCCATCCAGGCGCTGGTGTTGCGCGTGATCACCTGCACGTCCAGGCCGATGCCGACGCCGGCATTGCCGTTCAGCGTGAGGCCGATGCCGCCCGCCCCGCTGACCACGGTCAGCAGGTCCGTCGCCTCGATCTTGATGCCGGTTCCGGCTTCGAGGTCGGAGTTGTCGTTCACCGACGCGTGCGTCTCCATGAAGATCACGTTGACGCTGGACGAGCCGCCGACGGCAAAGCCGCCCGACGCACCGGCGATGCCGGCGGCGAAGCTGGTGACGGCCAACGAGCCGATGACCGGCAGGTCTTCCGAGATCGGCAGCAGTTCGGCATGCGAGGTGACGTTGAT
>NZ_RZPQ01001155.1:0-1179 GCF_003999135.1 Mesorhizobium sp. M7A.F.Ca.CA.004.06.1.1
GCCCGCCAATGCACCCAAAGCGGCAGCGTTGCGCGGGACTGGAGCCTGCGGCGGGATAAGCGACAGCAATGACAGCCCCGCAACCCTGGCAGGAGCATTATCATTGGCCGTTGTCGGAGGCGGCAAGAAGGCTCGCGGCGTTTCGGCTTCGGGTTTTGCCTTTCTCGCCGCGATCGTTGCCAACGCCGCCTCTTCGCCCGTCTCAAGTTGGGCAAGATAGGCATCGACGATGCCAGCCGATGCGATCTGCTGCGATTTGACGGCCATTGGCGCGGCCGGCAAAGTCAACAGCGCTGGCGCTGTCTGTTGTGCGAGCAGAGACGGCGCCGGCGGTTGGACCAGCGCCTTGACCAGTGCCGTCATGACTGGATCGGCCTGCCCCGAGGGCACGGCCTGCGGCGTCATCACTTCCCTGAGCAAGGCGGGAAGACGAGTGGAGGAAATGTCCATTGCGGCCCACCAACACCATTTTTCCGCCTCACAATAAGCGTTCAGCATTGTCTCAGGCTTGTCGCATGCTTGACCTCGCCGGGAATTTATGGCGATGAAATCCTCATGAACCCTGGCGTCCCCGCATGATGAACCGTTTCGAAGGCCCCGGCGGCAAGGAAGCCCGCATCCGCTATCTGGATGGCGACTTCCAGGTTACCAGTCCCGGCGCGTTCGTGCGTTGCGCGGTGACAGGCGAAAGCATTCCGCTCGACGAGTTGAAATACTGGAGCGTCGCCAGGCAGGAGCCGTACATCAGCGCCACCGCCTCGCTGCGCCGCGAAATCGAGATGCATCCGGAGCTGCGTAAACGCGGTTAACCCTTCAGCTTGCGCTGGCGCCAGGCATCGAGCGTCTCGTCGATGATGCGCTCGGGAACGTGATCGAGTTCGAAGACAGTGTCGATCTCCAGCACCTCGAGCCGGTCGAGAAAGTCCTGTGGGGCGCCGTGGCGCAGCCGGGCCGCGTCCTTGGCGGTGGTGATGAGCACCAGCCCCTCAGTGCGTGCGGTCGCCGCCAACTCGGCAAGTTCGTCCTCGGCAAAGAAATGGTGGTCCGGAAACGGCCGCGTCAACGCCAGTTCGCCGCCGGCTTCGCGCACCGTGTCGAAGAATTTCTCGGGATGGCCGATACCGGCGAAGGCGAGGAACCGCTTGCCGGCAAGCCCTGCCTTGCCGCTTGGCTCTGTAT
>NZ_RZPQ01001156.1:0-1174 GCF_003999135.1 Mesorhizobium sp. M7A.F.Ca.CA.004.06.1.1
GCCTTGCGTTCGGCCTCAAGCCTTGCCTTTTCCTGCGCCGCGATGCGCACCGCCTCTTCCGCCTTCTGCCGCTCCTGCTTGTCGACCTGCGCCTTGGCCGCCTCGTCGGCGGCTTGCTGTTCGGCAGCGGCCTTGGCGTCGGCGTCCGCCTTGGCTTTGGCATCGGCGTCCGCCTTTGCTTTCGCCTCCGCGTCGGCCTGAGCCTTGGCATCGGCATCGGCTTTCGCCTGGGCATCCGCTTCGGCCTTGGCCTTGGCGTCAGCCTCGGCTTTCAGCCGTGCTGCTTCCTCCTGCTTGCGCAATTCCTCGGCGGCCTTATCCCGTTCGGTCTTCAACGCCGCGTAGTAGCGCACCTCGCGCCGAAGCCGCTGCTTTTCGAGCAGCGCGGCCTGCATCGCCTCGACGCGCTGCTGCTCTTTCTCCAGCGCGCGCTGGGTCAGGAACTGCGCCAGCGGCTCACTGTCGAATGCTCGTTTGACCGCGCCGAACGGCCCCTCGGCGGTGAAATTCACGACCGGCTCGGAGCCGACCAGTGCCTCGTCGCCAGGCCGATAGGTGATCGCACCCTTGGCCGACACCGTGGCCGCGTTGAGATCCGCCGTGACGTCGGCGGACAAGGTCGCCGCCGGATTTTCCAGGCTGACCGGTGGCGCCCGCAGCGTGCCGCCGGCAACCGTGAAAGCTATGTCGGCATCGCCAGCGGCAAAGCTGCCGTCAGCGGCGATGTCGGGCGCAAAGCCGGCGGTCTTGGCCGTATCGATATCGCGCCCGATCGCATCCGCCTTGGCGAGGAATGCACTGAACGCATCTGGATTGACGCCAGCAACTTTCACGCCCTTCAACGCCGCCGTGCCGGAGCCGGACAAGGCGGCCACCATCCCTTCGACCGATTTGCCGCTGCTTGACAGCGCCGTCGAGAAATCGCCGATGCCGCTGATGCCGGCATCCGGCAGCACGGTCGCCAGATCGGCGCCCGCCAGTTTCATCTGGCCAGAGAACAGGCCGGTTCCGTCATTGTTCTTCAGTTCGAACAGGCCGGTGAGCGCCCCGCTCAGCAATTTCGCCTTCAAATCCGAAACGCGGATGCCTTCCTGGTCGAGCTTGAGCGAAAAGGCGGCATCATAGGCGGTGGCGAACCGACCGGCGGCGAGCGCTGCCGTGGTAAAGTCTAGGT
>NZ_RZPQ01001157.1:0-1172 GCF_003999135.1 Mesorhizobium sp. M7A.F.Ca.CA.004.06.1.1
TGTTTCCAGCGCATGACGCATATGAGAAAGCCGCATAGCAGCCCTCTTTTCAATTAATCCCTTGTAAATAATCGTAAATTTTGGGCACCTTGCCCAAATCTGTCGCAACCGATGTCGCATTTCATATCAAGCGCTTCGCTTTTGCGATTTAGTTTCTGCTTACACAAGCCTATATCGGCGCCAGCAAACGAGCTGCCCCACTCCATCAAGCGAAGGCGACCCGTCTGAGCAACAAATGGAGATGATTATGAAGCTTTTTGCACGCCTCTTTGCCCGCCGCGAAATGAACCTGACCACCGCCCTCGAGCGTCAGCGTCTCGCCAACACCATGCCCGGCCAGACCGGCGCCATGAATGCGGCCCGCCTCGGCTTCGTCGCCTGAAGATTTTTAGGGGCAGCGCATCCCTGCCGCTGCTTTAAAACTGTAACGCCGCCTGGCTCCAGCCAAGGCGGCGTTTTTGTTTTGCGCGCAGGCAGTACGTTGCCCGTCCCTTGAACAGTTCGTGCCACTTCCAGGGCTCGCTGCACGCCGATTGCCCGTTTGCGACCCATGTCGCAAATTTAATCTCGTCGTAGCGGCGTAGCCGATTGACAGACATGGTTTTTCCTGATGTCGCTATGCTATTCGCGACATCCTGTTCGCGCCATGGCTGTGTGAGGTTCCCTTGAACGCCGTAAAGCATCCGATCAAGCGATCGTTTGTATTCTTCCTTATTCCCGATTTCACCATGATCGCTTTTGCGACCGCGCTCGACCCGTTGCGTTCGGCCAATCGCATGCTCGGCTACGAGGCCTATCGCTGGCGCCTCGCCAGCATCGACGGCAAGCCGGTGCGCGCCTCGAACGGGGTCGAATGCGCGGTCAACACCTCGCTCGAGGACGAGCGCAAGAAGATGGCAGGCCCCGACCGGCCGAACATGGCCATCGTCTGCAGCGGCATCAATGTCGAGCGCTACCAGAACAAGTCCGCCTTCGCCTGGCTGCGCGAGGAATACAATCGCGGCGTCGCCGTCGGCGGCCTGTGCACCGGCGCGCATATCCTCGCCGCCGCCGGCCTGCTGTCCAACAAGCGCTGCGCCATCCACTGGGAGAACCTGCCGGGCTTTTCCGAAGCGTTCCCGAAGGCCAACGTCTTTGCCGACCTCTTCGAGATCGACCAGAACATCTACACC
>NZ_RZPQ01001158.1:0-1169 GCF_003999135.1 Mesorhizobium sp. M7A.F.Ca.CA.004.06.1.1
GTCTCGGGTTTGGCCGCGACAAAGGCCGACAGCTCGTCGACGACCGATCGTGCCGCCTTGGGATCGTCACGCTCGATTGCGTCGAGCGCCCGTTTCTGCAGCTTTTCGACCTCGGCGAGGCGGCCGATCGCCAGGAATTCGCGAATCAGGATCACCATAAGCGCCAGCACGGCGATGGCAGCCATGCCGGCGGCCAGCCAGCCCAGCCATTCGGCGCGCGCAAAGAGGTCGCGTATGAGCTGGTCGGTCCACAAGCCGACAGCCAGCGAAACCAGCACGCCAAAGGCGCCGAAGAAGATGCTGCCGAGCAGCGAGCGTTTCCTGGGGGCAATGGCCGGTGGCGGCTCCGCGGCAATGATGTCGGGCTCGTCGAAGACATCGACTTCCGCCGGGAGGACCATCGCGACATCGGTCTTCATCGCGCGCGGTTTGCGCTGGGCATCGGCCTGGGGGCGCGGCTCAGGGGCCGTTTGTCTCGGTGGGGTTTCCGGTTCGATCCGGAACGCTGCCGGCTTGCGGGGCGCGGTCATGCCAGATGATCTCCGATCAGGAACTGCAAGGCACGGTCGAGCCTGATATGCGGCAGCGACAGGGTGATACCTTCAGCCGTTCGTTCTAGCTTTGGCGGACGGAAACGGACGAAGCGGATTGCAGGGTCCGCGGCATCCTGCTTGTGATCGGCTCCCGAAAGATCAAAAACTGCATCAATTTTCTCCGGTAAGTCACCAGGAAATATGGCTGTTTCAGTTTTTCCATCGAAAGTTTCACCGTTGATCCTCTCGCCGGCGATCGGCGTGCCGATAATGACTGGCAACGTCTCCCGGCCTTGCTTGACGGTGCCTTCGCGCGTCGCGCGCACCGCCGCCATGGCGACCACGTCGACATCGGCGCCGGTGAAATTCGCCCGTGCCACGGCTCGGTCGGCAAGCCGCCGCACGATCGCCTGCAGGCGGTCATGGCTTTCGTGGTGCAGATGGTCGGCCTTGGTCGCGGCAACCAGGATGCGGTCGATGCGCCGCGAAAACAGATCGGTGAGGAAGCTGCCCCGGCCAGGTCGGAAACAGCTGAGGATCTCGGTCACCGCGCGTTCCAGGTCGGCCATGGCGCCGGGGCCGGCGTTCAGCGCCTGCATGGCGTCGATCAGCACGATCTGGCGATCGAGGCGGGTG
>NZ_RZPQ01001159.1:0-1165 GCF_003999135.1 Mesorhizobium sp. M7A.F.Ca.CA.004.06.1.1
GGCGCCGCCCCTTGTATCTGCACGAGATGATTATGTGCGATGGAAGCGATTGAGCCTCGGGCCGGATGGCCATCCGGCCCGAGGCTTGGCGAAGTCGCCCGCTGCCCCTCCGGCTACAACCGTCAATGAGCTTGGGATCTTCGCCTTTGTCACGCACGACCGAATAGTCGCTTGGCTCCAATCGCACGAACAAGGCAGGTTACCGTGAACAACATTATTTGTGGAGTTGATGTTTCGAAAGATTGGCTGGACGCCCATATCCGGCCGGGCGCTGCGTTTGCTCGCTTCGCCAACGACGCAGCGGGACTAGGCGAGTTGCTGGTGTTTTGCCGCGGCCATCGTGTCGAGCTCGCGGTTATGGAGGCCACGGGCGGTTATGAGCGGTTGGCCTTTCTGTGGCTTTGGGAGAACGGCCTGCCTTGCGGCATCGTCAATCCTCGCAGCGTGCGTCGCTTCGCCGAAGCAATGGGCACCTTCGAGAAAACCGATCGCATCGACGCGGCCGTGATCGCCCATTACGCGTCGGTCAAGCAGATCGTGCCGGCGGCGCCGCCCAGTCCCGCGCAGCAGCGACTGAAAGTCTTGGTTTCCAGGCTTTCCCAAGTCACCGGCGACATCACCGTCAACAAGCAGCGCAAGAGCGCCACCACAGACGCCGAGACGCTGGCCAGTCTCTCCACGGTGCTGACCTGCCTCAAGCGCGAGGAGAAGCGGCTGGCTGGCGAGGTGGCCTCGCTGATTGACGATGATCCGTTGTGGGCCAGGCTCGACATGACATTCCGCGTCTTCAAGGGCTTGGCTGACCGCACCGTTGCCCGTCTGTTGGCGGAGGTCCCCGAGATCGGCATCGTCTCCAACAAGGCCATCGCCAAGCTGGTGGGGCTCTCGCCTTTCGCCAATGATAGCGGCAAACGCGAGGGACCTCGTAATATTCGGGGCGGTCGCACCGGGCCGCGTGGCATTCTCTTTATCGTTGCCCGGCACGTCGCCAGGTACGATCCTCATCTGCAAGCTTTCGCCGAACGGTTGCAAAAGGCTGGCAAAACCAAAATGGTCATCCGCATGGCGCTGGCGCGAAAACTCCTCGTCATTCTCAATGCAAAAGCACGCGATGCGCGCATGGAGTTCGCCAATGCAACTTGACACCACAGATAGTCGCTCATTG
>NZ_RZPQ01000115.1:0-10990 GCF_003999135.1 Mesorhizobium sp. M7A.F.Ca.CA.004.06.1.1
CTGCAGGAACTGAACAAGGGCGCCCGCCGCCCGGCCGGCGTGCCCGAAACCAAATTCAAGAAGATCGGCATTCTCGGCGCCGGCTTCATGGGCGCGGGCATCGCCTATGTCACCGCCAAGGCCGGCATCCCGGTGGTGCTGCTCGACCGTGATCTGGAGTCGGCTGCCAAGGGCAAGGCGCATTCCGACGGCCTGATCTCGGATCAGGTCAAGAAGGGCCGCGCCAAGCCGGAGGACAAGGACAAACTGCTGTCGCTGATCACGCCGACGGCGGACTATGCCGACCTTGCCGGCTGCGATCTGGTGGTCGAGGCCGTTTTCGAGGATTCGAGCGTGAAGAAGAGCGCCACCGAACAGGCCGAGGCCGTGCTGAAGCCATCGGCGATCTTCGCGTCGAACACCTCCACCATCCCGATCACCGGCCTGGCGAAGAATTCGGCGCGGCCGAAAAACTTTATCGGCATCCATTTCTTCTCGCCGGTCGACAAGATGATGCTGGTCGAGATCATTTTGGGCAAGAAGACCGGAGACAAGGCGCTGGCCACCGCCATCGACTTCGTTCGCGCCATCAAGAAGACGCCGATCGTCGTCAACGACACGCGCGGCTTCTACGTCAATCGCTGCGTGCTGCGCTACATGTCGGAAGCCTACAAGATGCTGATCGAGGGCGTTCCCGCGCCGATGATCGAGAATGCAGCGAAGGCGGCCGGCATGCCGGTCGGCCCCCTGGCGCTGACCGACGAGACGGCCATCGACCTTGCCCAGAAGATCATGAAGCAGACCATCAGGGATCTGGGCGACAAGGCGGTCGATCCCAAGCAGATGGCGCTGATCAACGCCATGGTCGACGATCACGGCCGCTTCGGCCGCAAGAACGGCAAGGGTTTTTACGATTACCCGGCAAAGCCCGCCAAGAAGAAGTTATGGCCGGGCCTTAGGGAGCTCTATCCGCAGCTTGCACCCGAGAAGGTCGATTATGAGGAACTGCAGCAGCGGCTGCTGGTCACCATCGCGCTGGAAGCGGCGCGGGTGATGGAAGAAGGCATCGTCACCGACCCGCGCGAGGCCGATGTCGGCTCGATCCTCGCTTTCGGCTTCGCGCCCTACACCGGCGGTGCGCTGTCCTACATCGACGGCATCGGCGCCAAGGCGTTCGTGAAGATCGCCAAGAACCTGCAGAAGAAATACGGCGCCGAGTTCAAGGCACCCAAGCTGCTGCTCGACATGGCCGAGAAAGGCGAGACCTTCTACCAGCGCTTCGATCCCTATGCGAAAGGCGACGTGAAGCAGGCAGCCTGACGCATGGGCAAAATCAAGCGTCTTGCAGCGACCTTTGCGCGTCCAAGAGGACATGGGGCGCTGTAATGTATGTCTGGGCGCGCATGGTGCGCATGATGGCCACGGCACGCAGCCGTGGCCCCTATGTGATGGGCGGCGAAGGCCGGCTGGCTTTCCGCTGCCTGCCGACCGACATCGATTTCAACATCCATCTCAACAATGCGCGCTACATGATGCTGGCCGATCTCGGCCGCATCGACCTGTTTGTTCGTGCAGGCCTCATCACGCTGGCAAGGAAGAATGGCTGGGCGCCGATGATGGGCGGACTGCAAGCGGTCTATGCACGCGAGATCAGGCTGTGGCGCCGCTTCGAAGTGGTGTCCTCGATCGAGACCTGGGAAGGCACCCAGGTTGTAGGCAAGCACCGCTTCGTCCTCGACAATGGCGAGACGGCCGCGTTGATCCTGACGACAGCCGGCGTCTACGATCGCAAGGCTCGCAACTTTCTTGAGATTGGCGAGGTCGTTGCGGCACTTGGTCGTGCCGTGAACCCGCGGCCACCGACGCAAACGGAGCGGATTTTCATGACATCGCACCAGGGTCTGCGCAGCTTGGCCAAGGGTGTCGGTCGATCCCGGTAGTCGGACTTTCCGCGATCGACGGAAACGTTTGCAACCACTCACGACCGGTGGACAAAACGACATTCCAAGACTAGAAGGGAAAGGTATTTTTTCCTGCACCGAAGGAGAGCGAGCATGCTCTCGCACGACCGAGTCTGGGCTGCCATCGATGCTCTTGCCAAGCGTTATTCGCTTTCGGCCTCGGGTTTGGCCAAGCGTGCGGGGCTCGATTCCACTGCCTTCAACAAGTCGAAGCGTTTGTCGTCGGATGGCCGACCACGCTGGCCCTCGACCGAATCGCTGGCCAAGATCATCGAGGCGACGGGCGCCTCACTCGACGAATTCACCGGTCTGATCGAAGGCCGGCCTGGGATCAGCAATGGTGCTTCGACCAGCCATGCCGCTTCGGTCGCCCGCAGAAGCTCCGTGCCGTTGCTCGGCTTTGCCCAAGCCGGCGCCGGCGGCTTCTTCGACGATGCCGGCTTTCCAGTCGGGCAGGGTTGGGATCTGATCGAACTGCCGGCGCAATCGACCGAGAGCTCCTACGCGCTGCAGGTGCAAGGCGATTCCATGCTGCCGCTCTACCGCAATGGCGACGTCCTCATCGTCGAACCGGGCGCCGTCACCCGCAAGGGCGATCGCGTCGTCGTCAAGACCACATCAGGCGAGGTGATGGCCAAGGTGCTCGAGCGCCAGACCGTCAAGTCGATTGCGCTGGTCTCGCTCAATCCCGATCATCCCGACCGCGATATTCCCATGCGCGATGTCGAATGGGTGGCGCGGATTGTCTGGGCTAGCCAGTAGGTCAAGCTGGTGCGGCTCCTTCGTCATGCCCTGGCGGTTCTGATGGTCCCGGTGATGGCGGCCATGGTCGTCGCCGGCGGTCGCACGTTGAAAGGGAGTGAAAGCGTCATCACGGTGGACCAGCTTGATCCGGGCGCCGATACGATGGCGCAGCAGGCTGCCGGGACGGTGCCGCAGGAGCCGGCCACATCGGCCATAGCAGCCCCGCAGCCGCCAAAGCCGGCGCTGCATTCGAGGGCGATCGATCCCCAAATTGTCGCGCCACCGGAACTGCCCGCCGAGGGGCTTGAACGGGTCGAGCCGCGCGAGCCGTTGAGCAAACTCGCGCTGGCTGTGCCGCCCAAGCCGAAAATGCCCGACGATTGGAACGGCACCAAGCTGTTCCAGCCGGTTGCGCCGGCCGCCGGCCTGATCGAGGCGAAGGGTTACTCGGTCGCGGTTTCCGGCATCGATATCGTCAGGCAGGATGAGACCTGCAGCGAGGACGGCAAGCCCTGGCCGTGCGGTGTCCGGGCGCGGACGGCGTTCCGCGCCTTCCTGCGCGGCCGCGCGGTGGTCTGCACGGTGCCGCCGCAGGGCGGCCGCGACCTGATCGCCGCCGAATGCCGGATCGGCAATCAGGATATCGGCCAATGGCTGGTCGACAACGGCTGGGCGCGCGCCGCCAAGGGCGGACCCTATGTCGAAGCCGGCGACAAGGCGCGCACGGCGAAGAAGGGCATTTTCGGATCGGCGCCCGATCTGTCCGGCATGCCGGCGATGCCGGCCGCGCCACGCCCGGCCCCTCAGGCGCCGGGTTCGATCCTGGAAGAGGTCGACGGCGTGCTCAAGCCAGCTGACCAGCCAGCGCCCGCTCAATGAGCGCACGTGTCTCGGCCACGCCGTAGAGCGCTGCGAACGAGCCGAAGCGCGGGCCGCGCTCCTGGCCGATCAGCACCTGATAGATCATCTGGAAGAAGGCGCCCGATACGCCGGGGCCGCCTTCCGGGCTCTGCTTGGAATGATCCTGGTAGCGCTCGATCCTGCGCGCGACGTTGAGCGAGGCGTTCTGGATCGCTTCGCCATTGGCGTCCGCCGGCAGCGCCCCAAGCGCTTCGTCGAGGGCTGCCAGCGCCTCGCGCTCGACCTCGTCGGCGGGCCGGAAGGTTTTCGTCGGCTTCACGAAATCGTCGAAATAGCGGATCGCATGGCCGACCAGCCGGTCGAGCTCGGGATGCGTCGTTGGCGTCACGCCTTGCGTATGACGTGAAATGAACCCCCACAGCACATCCTTGTTCTGCGCGTTGGAGGCGCTGACCAGATTGAGCAGCAGCGAGAACGGCACCGGCATGTCGATCGCGGGCGGGTTGCCATCATGCATATGCCAGACCGGATTGCCCAGCCGTTCCTTCCAGTCCTGCCGGGGATAAGCGGCAAGGAACGTATAGTATTCGTCCACGGCCCGCGGGATGACGTCGAAATACAGCTTCTTGGCCTGCCGCGGCCGCTGGTACATGTAGAGCCCGAGGCTTTCGGTCGGCGCATAGGTCAGCCAATCGTCGATGGTCAGCCCGTTGCCCTTCGACTTCGAGATCTTCTGGCCGTTCTCGTCGAGGAACAGTTCGTAGACGAAATGCTCCGGCGCCCGTCCGCCCAGAATGTTGCAGATACGGTCATAGACCACCGCATTGGTCTGGTGGTCCTTGCCGAACATTTCGAAATCGACGCCAAGCGCTGCCCAGCGCATGCCGAAATCCGGCTTCCACTGCAGCTTCACGCGGCCGCCGGTGATCGAAAGCGTGGTCTCGGTGCCCTCGTCGTCGAAGGTGATGGTGCCGGCCTCGGCGTCGACATGCTTCATCGGCACGTAAAGCACCCGGCCGCTCTTCGGCGAGATCGGCAGGAACGGGCTGTAGGTCGCCTGCCGCTCGGGTCCGAGCGTCGGCAGCATCACCGCCATGATCTGCTCATAGCGTTCGGCGGCGCGCTTGAGCATCGCATCGAAACGGCCGGACTTGTAGTATTGCGTCGCGCTGGCGAACTCGTAGTCGAAGCCGAACGTGTCGAGGAAGCGGCAAAGCATCGCGTTGTTGTGGTCGGCGAAGCTCGCATAGTCGCCGCCGAAGGGGTTGGGGACCGACGACAGCGGCTTGTGCAGATGAGGCTCGAGTGCGGCGCGGTCCGGCACGCTGTCGGGTATCTTGCGCATGCCGTCCATATCGTCGGAAAAGCACAGCAGCTTGGTCGCGACCTTATCCTGCGTCAGGACGCGGAAAGCATGGCGCACCATCGACGTCCGCGCCACTTCGCCGAACGTGCCGATATGCGGCAGGCCGGACGGCCCGTAGCCGGTCTCGAACAGGATTGTTTGCGGGAAGTCGGCGCCTTTGTAGCGCTCGATGATCTTTTTGGCCTCTTCGAAGGGCCACGCCTTGCTTTCGGTCGCGGCCGCCAACAGTTCGGGGTTGAGATCGATGATGTTTGATCCCGCCATGTCACAGTTTCCAAATCATTTGCCGGCCCGAAGGCGGGCAGCGGCAAGGTTTTCAACCGGTCTCTAGGCGTGCAGCGCCGGAGCGTCAACGCGTGCGGCGCTTTTTCCTTGCGGTGCAGAACGGGCGTTCCTAACTTCGAGGCCCGGTTCAAGGAGAAAAAATTGCCGACACCTCATGAAGCCCTGATCTATCTGATGGTCATCACCTCGGCCTCGGACCGCGACATGACCGATGTCGAACTGGCGCGGATCGGCGAGGTCGTCCGCTCCTGGCCGGTGTTCGAGGACTTCAACCGCGACAGGCTGGTCGGCGTTGCCCAGGACTGCCAGAAGCGCCTGCACGAAAAGGACGGGCTGGAGGGTGTGCTGGCTGAAGTCGCCGAGGTCTTGCCTGAGCGGCTGCGCGACACCGCCTATGCCGCCGCCTTCGAGGTTGCCGCCGTCGACCTCGAAATGCGCATGGAAGAGGTGCGGGTGCTGCAGCTGATCCGGCGTCAGCTCGATCTCGACACGCTGACGGTTGCTGCCATCGGCCGCGCGGCCAAGGCGCGGCTGCGCACGCTGACCTGAGTTCTTGGCCGGGCGCTGTTGAGGTTCAGGTCAGGCCGGCAAAGCCGACCGGAACCGGATCAGAAAAAGCTGACCGGGAAATAGCGCAGATAAAATTCGGCGAACGTGCCTTTCATCGAAATCTCCTGCAGCGCGTAATCGATCGCGGCGGCCAGCGCCGGATTGTCCGCTTTGGTGGCAATGGCCATGCCCGAGCCCAGATATTCAGGCGCCAGATAGGGCCCGCCGGCAAAGCGGCAGCAGCCCGCCGCGTCCGAGCCGCCCAGCCAGAAGGCCAGGCGCATGCCGTCGCCGAAGGCGGCGTCGACCTTGCCGGCCTTGAGATCGGCATAGAGGTCCTCCGGCCTGTCGAAAGGGACGACCTGAACCGTGTTGAAATAGTCGCGCAGCATGCGTTCATGCGCCGAGCCTGATATTACGCCGACACGCTTGCCGTGCAATTTGTCAAAGATGGGCTCGGTCAGCGCCTTGCCTTTCGGCATGATGAAGCGCGCTGGAAACTGCAGATAGGAGCGTGAGAAGGCGTAGGTCGCGCGCGATTCCGGTGTTGCGGCGATGCCGGCGATGATCGCCTCGCCTTCGCCTTTCCGCAGTGCGCCTTCCAGCTCGGCCCAGGGCAGGGCCTGGATCTGGCATTTTTCGACAATGCCAAGCTCGGCGCAGATGGCGCGTGCCAGATCGATATGGAAGCCGGACAGCTTTCCCGCGCCGTCAAGGAAGTTGAAGGGCGGGAAGTCCGTGGTGGTCAGGAACCTCAGCCGGGGCAGCGTCGAAAGGTCTGGCTTGGGCAGCCGCTCCTTGGCATCCCACAGCACCGGAACCTGAGGCGCCGCGGCGCGCGCGCCGTCGGCGAACGACAGCAAGCCGATCAGCATCGCAAGGGCGAAGGACCTCCACCGGAACGCCAAGATAAAACTCCGCCACAGTCGTGCTCGCACCGGTTTTGGTACGAAAATGGTACAGGCACAATGGTTTTTGATTTCAACCCGCCGATTTCAGGATATGATTTAGCCGGTTTGCAAATCAGCTTCGGCCGCCTCGGTGAGGGAAGCCACAAAATAAGTATGCGATTTGCAATCCGTGGTCGGTGGCGAAGTGTAAATCAGGCACGCATCATTGGCCGCAATGCACGAGGCAACATGGGGTTGATGTTGCGATGGGTCAGTTCGATCGCACGCTGGAATACATAGACCAACTGCAGCACGCCGCAACGGCGGCGGCGGTCTGTGAAAGGCTGCTGGGCATAACATCGGATTTCGGCCTCACCGCGCTGATGGCGGGAACCGTACCGCAGCCAGGCACGCCGGCCGGCCAGCAAAAGCAGCATGTGCTTCTCTGCGATTGGCCGGGCGAATGGCTGGAGCGCTATGTCGCGCGCAACTATGTCGATCATGACCCGGTCGTCAGCCATATGAAACAGTTGCAGGCGCCCTTCCAGTGGCACGAGGCGTCGCAGGGCATCCGCATAGACAAGAGCAGCGGCGAGGTGATGGGCGATGCCGGCGCCTTCAAACTGCGTGATGGATTGGCCTTTCCGTTGATCACGCTTGACGGCCAGATCGTCATGGTGTCGCTCGGCGGCGAGGCTGTGGAATTGTCCGCCGCCGAATTTGGCCAGGTGTCGCTGGTCTCGACCTATGCGGTTGGCCGCGCCATGCAACTCCACACCATGGCGAGCAACACCATCGATCATATCGTGCTGACGCCGCGCGAGCGCGAATGCCTGCAATGGGCCGCCGTCGGCAAGTCCGAATGGGAGATTTCGCAAATCCTCGGCATTTCCGAACACACGTCGGAGAAACATCTTCTTAACGCCAAAAGCAAACTAGGTGCCGTCAACAGGGTGCAGGCCGTCGCGGAAGCGATACGGCGCGGCTACATTAGTTAGGTCGGCCGTGCCGACCTGGAATTTTTGCCTACGCGATCACGCAATTTTCTCATCAAAGCACGGCCGTATCTTCCTCTGAACGCAGGAGACGGCGGAATGCTTTTTTCCCTTACAACCCAGGAATTGATGGAACGTCCCGACCTTTGGGAGGCCGTCCATCGTTTGCGCTACAAGATATTCGTCGAAGAGATGGGGTGGGATGACCTCAGGCGGCCCGACGGGCTCGAACTCGACCAGTTCGATCACGACGAGGCGGTCCATCAGATCGTCATCAGAGGCGGTGAAGTGGCGGGTTATCAGAGGATGTTGCCGACGACGCGCCCACATCTGCTGACCGAGGTCTTGACCGATCTTTCCGAAGGAACGCCGCCATCGGGTCCAAACATCTGGGAATTGACCCGCTACGCGGTGGCTCCCGGTTTTCGTGACGGCCGTCGCGGCGTTTCGACCGTCGGCACCGAACTGATTGCCGGTTTCGTCGAGTGGGGGCTGAAGCGCGGCGTCGACAAGGTGATCATCGAGTTCGAGCCGATGTGGGTGCTGCGCGCCTTGCAGCTGCATTTCCTGGCGACCCCGCTGGGCTATCAGCGCACCTATGGCAACCAGCAGGTCGTCGCCACCTTGCTGACCTTCAACGAACACACACTCGATGTGGTGCGGTCGCGCCGCAATCATTTTGCTCCCGTGCTGGCCAGGGGATATCCCGACATGCTCGGGCAAAGGCGTGCGTCATGAGATCGGAGACAGCCATGAGCACACACCCGCAACCTGAACTTCGCAACCACACGCTGGTCGTCACCGTGTCGTCGAGTGACGGCCGGCCGGTGCTGGACAGGAGAGCCTATGAAAGCCTGGCAAGGACCTTCCATGAAGCCGCCGACAATGAGGAGGTTCGCGTCGTCGTGCTGCGCGGCCTGGCAGGCTGTTTCTGTCTGGGCGGCGACTTCTCCGAATTCCTCGACGCCACCAAGCACCAGAAACTGATTGCCGCCGTCACCGACCTGTTCCGCACGCTGGCGACGTTTCCCAAGCCCATCCTTGCCTGCGTTGACGGCGATGCCGTCGGTGTCGGCTGCACCATCCTGTTCCATTGCGACATGGTGATCGCGTCCGATGAGAGCACGTTCAGGGTGCCGTTCGTCGATTTCGGCCTGGTGCCGGACGCGGCGACCAGCATCCTGGCGCCGCAGAAGCTCGGCTATGCCGGTGCCTTCCGCTTCTTCTGCCTCGGCGACACGCTTCGCGCCGAGGACGCCAGGGCGCTCGGCCTCGTCGCCGAGATCGTGCCGGGCGGCACCGTCGAGGAAGCGGCGCTCGGCCGGGCGAGACAGCTTGTCAAGAAGCCGGTCGCAGCCCTGCTGCAGACGCGCGGCCTGCTGAAAGGGAACACCGAGGCCCTCTGCGACCGCATCGATCAGGAGATTTCGCTTTTCCAGCAGGCGCTGCAGGACGACACCACGCTGCGGCGATTGCAACGCATCGCCCGGCTCGCGGCCTGAGCGAAAGCCTCAAGGAACGCGCCGCGCGGCCAAGGCCGCGCGGCGCGGAAGCGTCAATCCTGCTTGCCGAGGAATGACGGCCCTTCGCCGATGATCTTCTTGTCTTCCTTGCCGATGATTTCGAGATCGCGCCCCTCATAGGGCAGAGACGACAGGATGCGCCGCATGATCGCCAGCCGCGCGCGCCGCTTGTCATTGGCCCGTACGATGATCCACGGCGCGAATTCCTTGTGGGTGCGCTCGAACATGGTGTCGCGCACCTTGGTGTAGTCGTCCCACTTGGTGATGCCTGCAACGTCGATGGGCGAAAATTTCCAGCTCTTCAGCGGGCTGTAGCGACGGTCATGGAAGCGCTCGAGCTGCGTTTCCCGGCCGATGTTCAGCCAGAATTTGAAGAAGTGGATGCCCTCGTTGGAGATCATCCGCTCGAAATGCGGCGTCTCCTCAAGAAACTGCTCGTGCTGCTGCGGGGTGCAGAAACCCATCACCGGCTCGACACCGGCGCGGTTGTACCAGGAACGGTCGAAGGTGACGAATTCGCCTGAAGTCGGGAAGTGGTCGACATAGCGCTGGTAGTACCATTGCCCAAGCTCGGTCGGGGTCGGCTTGGTCAGCGCCACGTTGCGTGCCGTGCGCGGATTGAGGTACTGGCGCACCACGAAGATCGTGCCGCCCTTGCCTGCAGCATCGCGACCTTCGAACAGCGCCATCACCCGTTTGCCGGTCGACTGCAGCCAGGCCTGCGCCTTGACCAGCTCGATCTGCAGCTTCTCGAGCATCTCGTCATACTCGTCGCTTTTCATCTTCTTGTCGTAGGGATAGCCGCCAGCGGTCAGCTTGTTGTCCTCGACCCAGTCGGGAAGCACGGGATTTTCGATGTCGAACTCCCTCTCCTTGCCGCCGATCCTGATCTTCAGCGGCCCCGCAGTTGGCGCGGCGGGACTTTCTTTGGCTTTTTTCATCGAGACGAACCCTTTCCAGCTTCCGGACTCATGCTATGGGGAGCCACTATAGCGCCGCGCGTCCGTTTGGATGCGCAAAGGACGCTGTAGCACTTTTAATTTGCGCATGATCCTTTCCGAAAATCGATCCCGATTTTCGGGTCATGCGGCAAGCGGTCTAGTGGAAGTTTTCCGCCACCGTGCGACCGGGTGCGAAGACATGGGGGCAGGTCCACGAGCGAATGGCTGACCTGGACACAGAGCAGAGAGGCATGACGCAAACCATGGCCGCACGGCTGTGGAATAGCCGCTGGCTGCTTGCGGCCGGCGTCGTTGCGGTTCTCGCTGTTTATGCCTTGGCCGGGATTTCAGCCTATGTCGTCCCCGCGGCGCTGCTGTTGCTGCTTGCAGCGGCAATACTGCCGACCGCCGGCGCGCGCCAATCCACCGGCAGCGGCGCTGCCATCGAGGCCATCGGCCTGCAGCGGCTCTCGGGTGAATATCTGGCCGCCGCCGTCGCCGATCCGCTGATCATCTTCGACCGGACCGCCACCATCGTCCATGCCAACGCCGCCGCCTTCGCCGCCTTCGGCGGCATCGCGCCAGGCATGTCGCTGTCGTTGAAATTCCGGGCGCCGGAGATGCAAACCCTGCTGGATGGAGTACTATCTGGTGATATCGCCTCCGATGTCGTCGACTACATGGAGAAACTGCCGGTCGAACGGGCCTACCGGGTGAGTGTGTCCTCGGTCGGTCACGCCACCGATCTCTATGTGCTGGTGTTCAAGGACCAGAGCGAAGCACGCCGGATCGACCGCATGCGCGCCGATTTCATTGCCAATGCCAGCCATGAACTGCGCACGCCGCTCGCCTCAATCGCCGGCTTTATCGAAACGCTGCGCGGGCCAGCCCGCAAC
>NZ_RZPQ01001160.1:0-1163 GCF_003999135.1 Mesorhizobium sp. M7A.F.Ca.CA.004.06.1.1
CGGCGTGTTCCGCGCCGACACCGACGCCGGCGAGCAGCCACGAGCCGTCCTCGCGCTTGACCGCGTTTTCCTCATCGCCGGCGTCGGTGTCGGCGCGGAACACGCCGGTGATGGCTTCCAGAATGTCGGCCGGGGTGACGATGCCTTCGAAATGGCCGTATTCGTCATGCACCAGCGCCATCGGCACGTCGGATTCCTTCAGCTTCTGCAGCACATCCAGCGCGTCGGCCTGGTCGTAGACGATGGGGGCTGCGCGCACATGCCTGCGCGGGTCGAGCACGCGGCCGGCAAGCAGTGCGGCCAGCACGTCACGCGTCTGGACGACGCCGACCATGACGTCGACGCCGCCGTCGCCTGCCGGCAGGCGCGAATGCTGGGTTTCCATGAGCAGCTTGCGGATGGCCGCCTCGTCGGATTGCAGATTGATCCAGTCGACTTCGGTGCGCGGCGTCATCACCGCGCGCACGGCGCGGTCGCCAAGCCGCATGACGCCTGCGATCATGCGCCGCTCGTCGGATTCGATGGTGCCGTGATGCTCGGCCTCGGCGACCAGCATCTTGATCTCCTCATCGGTGACCTTCTCCTCGCTTTCGCCGCGCTGGCCGAGCAGCCACAGGATGGTGCGGCCGGAGAAATCGAGCAGGAAGACCAGCGGCGCCGAAACGGTGGCGAGGATGGTCATTGCCGGAGCGACCCTGGCGGCGACCCGCTCTGGGTCGCGCAAGGCGATCTGCTTGGGCACCAGTTCGCCGACGATCAGCGAGAAATAGGTGATGATGGCGACGACGATGCCGACGCCGAGCGGATCGGCGACGGTCTCGCGGATGCCGGTCGAGGCCAGGAACTGCGCCAGCCGTTCGCCGAGCGTGGCGCCGGAAAAGGCGCCGGAGAGGACGCCGACCAGGGTGATGCCGATCTGCACCGAGGACAGGAACTTGCCGGGATTGGAACCCAACTCGAGCGCGCGGCCGGCGCCATTGATGCCTCGGTCGATCATCGCTTTCAGGCGGGCCGGTCGCGACGAGACGATGGCAAGTTCGGACATCGACAGAAGGCCGTTCACACAGATGAGGACGACCACGATAGCGATTTCTACGTATAACATGAGCGGTCAATAGCATTGCGGCGCGGTCTTCGAAAATAGTCCGACGTGATTTTTGAGA
>NZ_RZPQ01001161.1:0-1160 GCF_003999135.1 Mesorhizobium sp. M7A.F.Ca.CA.004.06.1.1
ATCCCGTGCCGGGCGCGGCGCGGGCGCTCGAAATCTCGCAGTGGGTTGCGGGGCATTCGGGCGGGTGTCTTTTGCCGACGCCGCTCTCGGGTCGGTCGCTGGAGCTGATCGCGGCCTTGCCTGGCCCGTTCGCCATCCATGCCGGCATGCGTTCGTCCCTGGAAGCGCAGATCGGCGCCACGGCAGCCTTGTTGCCGGGCGTTTCAGCGTTGCTGCGCCGCCGCTTGCAGGAAGCAGCCGACTGGACCGATGCTGATCCCCTGCCGTCCACGCCGTTGCTGGCGGATGACGGCATGGGTGAAGCCGGCCCGTCATCGCGCCTCTTGCCGCGTGCCGACCATTCCGGTTTTCCGGTGCTGCTTACCGGCCATCTGCCGTCAGGCTCGCCGGGCGATCTGTTGCACAAGGCCGGCCGAGCGGACTGGGTGCGCATGCCGACCCATCCGACGCTGCCGGGCAATGTCGACATCTGGGAGAAGGCCGGTCGTCCCGCCGCACTCGGTCATTCCTGCACGCCGGACCTTCTCGGCGATCTGCAAACCCACATCCCGTCGCTGCGCACGCAATGCCGCACCGGCCAGCGCATAGTGGTGTCGGAGGCAAGAAAACGATGAGAATTCTGATTTGCAACGACGACGGCATCGAAGCGCCGGGGCTTGCCCGTCTGGTCAATGCGGCCGGCGCGTTGAGCGACGATGTCTGGGTGGTCGCGCCCGACAGCAAGCGCACCGCTGCCGGCTCGTCATTGACGATTGCCAGGCCGTTGACCATGCGGCGCGTCAAACCGAACTGGTACTCCTGTTCCGGCACTCCGGCCGATTGCGTGGTAAGCGCCATGACCTGGCTGTTCGCCGATTCCGAGAAGCCGGGCCTTGTGCTGTCGGGCGTCAACGATGGCCGCAACGCTGCCGAGGACCTTGCCTATTCCGGTACGCTCGGCATTGCGCGGGAGGCGACGTTCTGGGGCGTTCCGGCCATCGGGTTCTCACGCGTGAAAAATCCTGATTTCACCGATGGCGACGACCAATGGCTTGGCGCGCTCATCGCTTCATTGTGGCAATCGCGCGCCGACTGGGCCGCTGAGGGTCATTGGCTGAGCATCAACCTGCCGACCTTGCTGCCGGCCGAAATCCGGCAGCAAGGTCGGCAGGTTGATGCTC
>NZ_RZPQ01001162.1:0-1159 GCF_003999135.1 Mesorhizobium sp. M7A.F.Ca.CA.004.06.1.1
AATTATCTGGTTCATGGCGCCTGGTATTGGGATCATCTCAATCCGTCCAGCCGTGACACCAACGTGCTGCGCAAGACCATGCTGCTCCTGCTGCATCAGGCGTTCCCCCGGCATTTCGAACTGATGCGCTAACTGCTTCAGGGCTGCCGCAGATGGCAGCCGGCCTGCCGCTTTTGCGCCAGATACTCGTCGACAAGCTGGCGGTAGCGTACCTTGCCGAAGCTTGGGAAATGCCCGCCATGCACGACTGAGACATGGAGGTCGCGCAGGCGCATCAGCGTCGCCATGTAGTCGGGAATGTCTGAGTGGTAGACGTCGTCGATCAGCGGGCCGTCATATATGATGTCGCCGGATAACAGGATGCCCGTCCTGTTTTCGTAGAGTGCGATGCCGCCGGGCGAATGGCCGGGCGTGTGGATCACCTCGAAGGCACGGTCGCCGAGATCGACGACATCGCCCTGGCCGAGCAAACGGCCGGCGGGCGCAGGCAGAATGCCGTAGCGCGCCGTGTCCCAGCCTTGCGGCATGCGATCGAACATCTCGTCGGTCGCATAGGTGCCGGCTGCCGTCCATTCATTGCGCGGATCGGCGAGGATGCCGGCCTCGGCGGCGTGCACGCAACGCTCGGGAAATTCGTGGTGGCAACCGATATGGTCGAAATGCGTGTGGCTGGCGACGCAAATCAGCTTGCGCTCGCTCACCAGCGGTACATGGCGCCGGAGGCTGAAATGGCCGAGGCCGGTGTCGAAGAGGAGATCGCGATCGCGACCGCGCACATGCCACATATTGCAGCGGAAGAACGGCTTTATCCACGGCTCGTGGATCAAGGTCACGCCATCGCTCATGCGGATGGTTTCGTACCAGTCGGGTGCCTCAATGAGCGGAAGTGTTGCCATGTTCAATCCGTCAGAAAAGCTCAGTCCGTCAGCAGAATAATCTGGTCGGTATTGCAGGAAATCGCGACCGTGTCGCCCGGCTGGACGGCCGCCGTCGCGGGCAATTTGGCGATGAAGTGAAGCGAGGGGTCCTCGATGGAAACCGCAAGCACGCGCTTGAAACTGCCCTGGAAGACCACGTCGCTCACTCTGGCCGCGCCGAGCCTGACACTGCCGCTGGCCTCGCCGAGGACAAGATGCTCCGGCCGTATGGCCAGCGCAAC
>NZ_RZPQ01001163.1:0-1158 GCF_003999135.1 Mesorhizobium sp. M7A.F.Ca.CA.004.06.1.1
CCGTCATCATTGTCGCTTCGCGAAACGACATCGCCATTGCGGTAAAGCCAGTCGACAAGGCCGAACTGGGCCGGCTCGATCGTCACGGTGAGGTCTTCGAGTTCGCCCGCCATCCGTGTTTCGATGATCGCCTTCAGCGCATCGATGCCCTCGCCGGTCACCGCCGACACCGCAATCGGCGGCGCCTTGTTGGCGTCGGCGCCGTCTGCAAGCAGCCGGGTCCGGTTGCCTTCGTCGAGCCGGTCGATCTTGTTCCACACTTCTATCACGCGCTTGGCGTCGCCGGCGTCGACACCGAGGTCGGCCAGGATGCGCTCGACATCTTCCGCTTGTGCAGCAGTGTCCGGATCGGAAATGTCGCGCAGATGAAGCACAAGATCGGCCTCGACCACCTCTTCCAGGGTGGCGCGGAAAGCCGCGATCAGATGCGTCGGCAGGTCCGAAATGAAGCCGACCGTATCGGAGAGGATGATCGGCGTGCCATGTGGGAGGCGCACGCGGCGCAGCGTCGGGTCGAGCGTGGCGAACAGCATGTCCTGCGCCAGCACATCCGCCCCGGTCAGCCGGTTGAACAGCGTCGACTTGCCGGCATTGGTGTAGCCGACGATCGCCACCACCGGGAACGGCACCTTCCTGCGCTTGGCGCGGTGCAGGTCGCGCGTGCGCCGCACCGTTTCCAGCTCCTGCTTCAGCTTGATGATCTTTTCCTGCAGCTGCCGCCGGTCGGATTCGATCTGCGTTTCGCCGGGGCCCCCGAGGAAGCCGGCGCCGCCGCGCTGGCGCTCCAGATGGGTCCAGCTGCGCACGAGGCGGCCCTTCTGGTAGTTGAGATGGGCGAGTTCGACCTGCAGCGTGCCTTCCTTGGTGCGTGCGCGCTCGCCGAAGATCTCAAGAATCAGCCCGGTGCGGTCCAGCACCTTGGCGTTCAGCTCTTTTTCGAGATTGCGCTGCTGCACCGGGGTCAGCGGATGGTCGACGACGACCACTTCCGCATGTCCCTCTTTGACGATTTCCGCGAACTCCGCAACCTTGCCGCTGCCGAGCAGCGTCGCCGGGCGCGGATCGTTGACGGTCACCACCGCAGTGTGGATCAGATCCAGGTTGATGGCGCGGGCAAGGCCGACGGCCTCGTCGTGGCGAGCATCAGCCGAACGCATC
>NZ_RZPQ01001164.1:0-1158 GCF_003999135.1 Mesorhizobium sp. M7A.F.Ca.CA.004.06.1.1
CGGCAAGGGAGGAATGCCATGCCGGACGTCAAATGGGCCATGAAGGCGCGCGAATTCATCAATTGCAACTGCGCCTATGGCTGCCCGTGCCAGTTCAACGCCATGCCGACATACGGATTCTGCCAGGCGGTCGCCGGCATGGAAATCGAGAGCGGCCATCACGGCGACACCAAGCTCGACGGGTTGCGGTTCGTCGGGATTTTCAGCTGGCCCGGCGCCATACACCAGGGCGGGGGTGAAGCCGCGGTGGTCATCGACGAGAGGGCGACGGAAGCCCAACGTGGCGCGCTGCTTCGCATATTGGGCGGTCTGGACACCGAGCCAGGTGCAACGATATTTCAGGTCTTTTCGACCACGCTGGAGAAATTCCACGATCCGATCTTCGCGCCGATCGAATTCAAAATCGACGTCGACGCGCGAACCAGTCAGCTGCATGTCGAGGGTATAACCGACGGTCGCGGCGAGCCGATCCGGAATCCGGTCACCGGCGCCGCGCACCAGGCGCGCATCGACTTGCCGCACGGCTTCGAATACGCGATCGCCGAGGTCGGGCGCGGCTGGACCAAGGCGACGGGCCCGATCAAGTTCGAACTGGCCGATACGCACAGCCATTTCGCCAATCTGCATCTTACGCAGAGCGGCATCGTGCATTGACCTGATCCAATGGGCGATACGGCCCTCGAGGCGGTGCTGAGGCGCGATCGCGCGGTCGTGATGGCCGCGCTCGTGGTGATTGCCGTGCTCGCCTGGGCCTATGTGCTGTGGCTCGCCGCCACCATGGTCATGCCCGGCTCCCCCTTGCCGGATAGCGGAGGCGGCGACATGGCCGGCATGGATATGGCCGGCATGGATATGGGCGCCGCCATGGCGCCCGGCTTCCGGCCCTGGGCATTGGGCGATTTCGCCTTCACCTTCACGATGTGGGCGGTGATGATGGTCGGCATGATGACGCCGTCGGTCGCGCCGATGTTGCTGCTCTATGCCGGTGTCGGCCGCAAGGCGCGGGCGGATGGCCGGCCCATCGCTTCGACGGGCTGGTTTTTTGCCGGCTACCTCGCCGTCTGGGTCGTCTTCAGCCTCCTGGCGACCGGTGCGCAATGGCTTCTCGCCCGTCTAGCCTTGCTCGATCCCTCGATGGCGACCGGCAGCGCGATCCTC
>NZ_RZPQ01001165.1:0-1150 GCF_003999135.1 Mesorhizobium sp. M7A.F.Ca.CA.004.06.1.1
GCTGTGGTTCCTGCCGGCATCGGGCGACGTGAGCCTGAAGGAGGGCGGCAAACCGCCGCTGATCATCATTCACGACCGCCAGAAACTGGCCGATGCAATGGCCAGGAACCTGCGCACCATCTTCCGCGCCACCGGGCTTTCGCGGCTGGCGGCGGCCACGGACTACAAGCCCGAGGACGTCGACGTCCAGTTTCAGGTCAAACGTCGCGACAAGGATGGCCTCGAACCGCTGCAGGCTTCGGTTGTGCCGCGCGTGTCGCCGGGCGACGAAGTGCATGTGCTGGCCAAGAACGGCTCGGATCTGCTGGTCGACATCAATGTGCTCTATGTCGGCAGCGACTATTCGATCACCCATATCGTTGCCGAACGCCTCGCCCCGCAAGCCATGCTCGAAGAGGGGCTGCTGGCTTTCACCGACACCAGCTTCGGCATGGAGCGGATGATCGCGGTTTTGACCGAGGCGCCGCCGGGGAGCGAGAAGCAGGATCTGAGCTTCCTGGCGCAGGACGGCGTCGCCGCGGCGACACGCGGAATGGGCTCCGCCGGCTTCTCCGACATGCTGACCGATCTCGGCATGGCGCCGGCAACCCGCTCGGTGATGCGGCTTGCCGACAAGAGCGGCCCGAAAGGCGCGGTGATGATTTTCCCGATGGAGACGGTGCCGCGCGCCTGAGCGGATGCCGGCGCCGCATGGCTCTGCCGGCTCTTGCGCGATCGGCGCGATATGAGAACATTCCCGGCCGCGTCTTGGCGCATGACGGCCGGATGAAACGGATAGGATCGATTGTGAAGAATTCTGTGTTTTCCTGGCGTGGAACGGTGGCTGGCCTTGGCGGCGGCCTGTTGTTGATCGCCAACGCTTCGGCGGACGAGGCCTGCGGCCTGTGCGTCAAGCAGATCGTCACCAACTCGGAACTGGCGACGTGTTTTCTCGATCAGTACGACCAGTTCGCCAAAAGCGGCAGCGACGCCGTTGTCGTCGATCTCAGCAACTGCGCCTCGCGCGGCGTCGTCGAAGCCTTGCCGTCACCGAACAAGGGGGCGGCGGAGCCTGACGTGCAGTTCATGATTTCGCGCCTGCAACTGGAATGCCTGAAACGGAAGCTGGAGACGCCGGGCATCGTGCTGGATCCCTCCGCCACCATTGAAC